>CAZTIJ010000133.1:0-6302 GCA_964613365.1 uncultured Clostridiaceae bacterium
TTTTCTTAAGATCCTCTAGAATTCTTGGAATGTCTTTTTTAATGTGGTTTCCGAGAAATAAAAACAGGGGAACAATCACAATTTCCTCTGCCCCTTCCTCTACTAATGCATCAATTCCTTCAGGAAAAGAAGGTTTCGATAGTTCCATGGCACCGTATTTTACCCATTGAAACTCTGCTCCTCCCTTCTTTTCAATGTTTAAAACAACTTCTTTCAACTGTTTTCCCGCCTCGGGGGAACGACTTCCATGGGCTAAAATAAATAATCCTCTTTTCATTTTTCTTCTCCTCTCTATCACTAAAATTCCTAACGGTATTTCCTTTAATCCCCGGGGCTACCGGATCTCTTCTAACAGATCCATCATATTACTGAAAACCTTGGGATACACAATAGCCGGTCTTTCAATCACAATGATTTGCGCCTTCGCCTCCAGGGCCCCTTGAATTTTTTCCGGGACCCCTCCTGTAAGGCCGCTGTCCTTTGTGACCAAATGCCGGATTTTATATTCCTCTAGGGTTATGCGGTTAAACGCCTTCGAGAAGGGGCCCTGGATGCCTAGGATTTGCCCCGGGGGCAACCCTAGGGCTTTGCAATGCTCCATCACCTTGGGCACCGGCAGCACCCGGGCATAGATTCTTGCAGTCTCCAAGGCCTCCACATACTTCTCAAGGGTTTTGCTTCCCGTGGTCAATAGGAGGTTCTCTGAAGTTTTCCTTAATGCCTCGATGGCTTCCTCCGTTTTTTTCACCCATAGTACATCCCCTTCTTGTACTTTCCCCTCGGTTTTTCCTATGAGCTCCCTTAGGGAGGGTCGTTCGTAGCGAAGGTAAGGGATTATATGATCTTCAGACAAAGTGATCAAGTTCTTTGAAACCTCCTCAGCATAGGGATGGGTGGCGTCCACAATTTGTGTAATGGGGAATTTTTTCAGTACGGTTTCCATCCCACCGTAGTCCAGGGCTTGATCGATGATGATCTCCCCTTTAAGCTCTCTTCGTAAAAGGGAAGCTCCGTATTCCGTTGTGACGCTGACCAGGATCCTGTGCCCTTTTTCTCTTAGGGCCTTTGCGATCCTTCGCCCTTCCTCGGTCCCGGCGGCTACCCAAATCATAGGGAATAACCCCTAGGGGTTACCAGAAAGTCTCCCAGGATTTTCGTGTTGCTGTTTCCGATCAGCACCAAGGTAAACATATTTACCTCCTCTAAGGGGAGGGCCTCCAAGGTAGTGATCTTTACCCTTTCTCCCTGACGCTTGGCCTTAATCACAATTCCCACGGGAGTATCCTTCCTGCGATGTTTACATAAAATTTCCACGGCCCTTTGTAGATGTTTCGGCCTTCCTTTGCTTTTCGGATTGTATAAACTGATGACGAAATCTCCCTGGGCCGCAAGATCCAAACGTTTTTCAATTAAAGACCAGGGGGTTAACAGATCACTTAAGCTAATGGATACATGGTCATGCATGATGGGTGCTCCGAGACTTGCCGCCGCTGCGGAGGAGGCCGTAACCCCGGGAACCACTTCAAGATCCACGTTATCCAAAGCCCCCTTTTTTTCCATTACTTCAAACATAATCCCCGCCATGGCGTATATCCCCGGATCCCCGCTACTGATTAGGGATACGGTCTCTCCTTCTAGGGCGAGGTCCAAGGCTTTTTCACACCGCTCCACCTCATGCTTCATTCCCAGGGGATGTACTTCTTGTGCTTCAATTAAATCCTCTATGAAAGGGATGTAGGTTTTATAACCCACAATTCCCGTGCTTTCTCTAATAGCATCCACAGCTCGTTGGGTTCGGTGCTCCCTAGCCCCGGGGCCGATGCCCACGGCATAAATTTTTCCTTTTTTCAATGATCATTCTCCTTCCAAAGAGCCAACGTCAGCCCTTCAATTTTCCGTTTTCCAAGGATAAATTCTCCATTCTTGCTTGAAGAACAATAGGCGGCGGGTTCCGCCACCGCAGAAATCCCCAGGGTCTTTTTAACAAAGTCCGAGCCCTGAAACTTTCCCTCCACGGCTTTTATATCCTCTCGGGAGATGATTCGTAAGGGTCGATTATAGCCCTTAATTCCCTCGATAATTCCCGCTTCCTTTTCCTTTACATCCACCGTGGCAAAATGCTTAATGCTTAAGGGGTTATAGTCAAACTCCTCTAAAACTTTTTCAATGCTTTTTCTTACATGATCGGCGGATATATTTTTTCGGGCGCCGATTCCTATGATCAAGCACTGAGGGTATAGCTGTATCCAGTCATCGGGGTTTTCTCCTTGGGTCGGTTTCAATCTCCGGTGACTGAGGATGATCTTTCCACCGGAGTGCTTCGCCGCCTCCTTCCGGATATTTTCCCTGGTGCAGTGAAATACGGGAAAGTATTTTTCCACCCACTGGGGAAGAGGAATCTCCGTAAACAAAAAGACCTCTTCCCCGTTTACGATTTTCCCGCTTACCTTTGTGGCGGCCCTAAAGTCCTCAAAGACTGAGCCCAGCTTTTCAGCCAACATATCCACCGCCAGTTTTCCCTGGACATCGGAGGCCGTGGTAATTACCGGTGTGGCCTCTAGCCTTTCTCCCAGCATCACGGCCATTTCATTGGCCCCTCCCATATGACCCGACAGAATGGGTACAATAAAGGCTCCCTTTTCGTCCATTACCATAATCCCCGGGTCCTTGGACTTATGCTCTAGGAGCCCCTCCAGACTACGGACCACAATCCCCGCGGCCATGATAAAAACCATATACCGATGCTTTGGGTAGATGGATTTTACGAAATCCTTAAAAGGCCCCTTTATCATTTCGATACTTGAAAGATTTGAAGAATATGAAGTGCTTGAGGGATGAAGTCCACGGCCGATAAATTTTTCTCTATAGAAATGACAAACCTTTTCCGGGGCGTAAAGGGTGGCCTCTCCTTGTAATACTTCCCGTACCCGAAGGCCTAGGTGAAGGCCGTTTGCCGTCAAGGTAACAATTCCCCAAGTCATCTTTTCGCCTCTCGGTATTCATGGGTAAACTTCGGATCGTAGAGTTTAGAGAGTTCATACTCCTCTCCGAGAAAGCGTCCCACCAGTATCTGGGCGGTTTTGGTAATGTTTTCTTTTTGTACTTTTTCTGCGATATCCCCCAGGGTGCCGATTACCTGCTTTTGATCCTCCCAGGTGGCTCGCTGCACCACGGCAATAGGGGTATCTTCGGGATAATGGGTTCGAAGTTTTTCAACCACTCCGTCGATCATTTGCACCGACAGAAAAATCGCCATGGTGGATTGATGCCGAGCAAGACTTTCCAACTTTTCCAGTTCCGGCACCGGGGTTCTTCCCTCCAGCCGGGTCAGTATTACGGTTTGGCTGACACCGGGCAGGGTTAACTCTCGATTAAGGGTCGCCGCCGATGCGGTAAAGGAGCTTACCCCGGGAATGACTTCGGAGCGGATGCCCTTTTCCTCTAAGGCATCGATCTGCTCTTTGATGGCCCCGTAAATGGTGGGATCCCCGGTATGAACTCGAACCACCATTTCACCCTTTCCTAAGGCCTCTTCCGTCACCTCCAAAACCTCATCTAAGGTCATGGAAGCACTATTATAGAGTCTTGCTTCCTTTTTTTTGCAGTCAAGGATTTTTTCATTAACCAAGGAGCCGGCATAGATGATCACATCCCCTTTTTTCACAAGGTTTTGCCCCTTCACGGTAATCAGTTCCGGATCTCCGGGACCGGCCCCTACAAAATATACGGTTTTCATTGAAACACCTCCTTTTTCTTAATCAACATCGTGGATAGATAGGGCACATCCCTTTTGTTGAGCTTTGAGATATCATAACTGATCCTCTGGTTTTCTTGACTTACATAGGAAATCAGCACAAAGTTTTTTTCCAGCCCCTCTTGTCTCAGTATCTGTTGTACTGCTTCGGGATCCGTGGAAACCTTCATTACCACCAGATTGTCAAAGGTCTTTAGCGCCGGACCTAAGCCTTCTCCCTTCTTTTGTAGAGGATATATCCCAAGGGATTCCGTATCCAGGGTAAGGCTTTTATTAATGGCGGAACCCAGGGCGGAAAAAGCCGTGATTCCCGGAATGGTTTCCACGGAAATATTCTTTTTTAAAAGTCTTGGTACCATATACATATAGGTGCTGAAAACACTGGGATCCCCCAGGGTTAAAAAAGCCACCTCTTTGTAGGTTTTCAGGAGGGATTCAATCCTTCTACGGTTTTCCTCCCAGGCAGTTTCCAAAGCCTTGGGATCTTTGGTCATGGGAAACACCAGGGACTCCACATGAACTTCCCGGCGGATATAGGGTTTGGCAATTGTTAAGGCAATGCTATCTTCCCCCTTTTTTCCCCGGGGGGTAATGATCGCCGAGACCTTTTCTAATACTTTCATGGCCTTTAGGGTGATCAGTTCCGGGTCTCCGGGACCCACACCGATGCCGTATAGTTTTTTCATCAGGACTCCCCTTTCTTTGTGGCGGATAGTATGTATATAGGATTCTCCGCCTTCATCATGGTTAAGGCTCCCACCTTTTGCCCCCGGTTTACCCCCACCTGGATAATTTCAATTTTTTCATATTGATACCTTTGCAAAAGTTCCCGGGCCCTACTAAGACTTTCCAAGGTCACCACATTGATTACCAGTCGTCCCCGGGGGTGCAGTTTTTTCTCCAACACCGAAAAAATTTCCCCCATTCCTCCCTTCGTCCCTCCAATAACCACACCGTCCATCATCGGCAGGTCCCAAAGGGCCTGGGGAGCTTTTCCTTGGTGCACTTCTAATTGCTCTAGGCCAAACTTCTTTCGATTTTTGTAAATTAGTTCAACCCCTTCGGGATTTACTTCCACCCCATGGACCCTTCCCAGGGGTCCCACGGCAATGGCCATTTCCACGGAAATGCTTCCGGAGCCCGCTCCGATATCCAATAGGGTCTCTCCCCCCCGGAGACGAAGCTTATTGATGGTAATGCATCGCACCTCTTCCTTGGTCATGGGTACCTTCCCACGATGAAATTCTTCGTCGGGGATTCCCCGGTAGGGTCTGTTATTTTCCATAGTTTTCATTTTCCAACACCACCACACATAGATTGTCCATATCCTTCGGTACTTCTGTTAACCTGCAACGGGTGATTTTCTCCTGGGGGTAGGTCAAATTTTCTCCGATATAGATTTTGATCCCTTGTAGAAGCTTCCCTTTATGTTCATCCTTTTTCGCTCGTTCAACCAACTGTTCCTTGATGTTGTAGGGGGTATTGTTTTGATCCGTTAGAAAAAAGGAATAGCGATTTGTATACACCGCCTTTTCTACATCCTCCTTCTTACCATGAAGACTGGCAATATAAGCCTTTTGCCAGGGAATCCCCAACCTGCCGAAGAAAACCTGCATAGAACTGATCCCCGGGGTTACTTCCAGTTCCTCGGGGGAAAAATACTTTTTTAGAAAGGTTAGCATACTGTAAAAACCCGGATCCCCCGATACCACCACGGCGACTTTTTCCTCTTTTTCTCTGGCCTCCCCTATTTTTTCTATAACCGCTTCCAAGGGAGCGGTAATGGGAATTTTTTCCTCCTCTTTTAGAACCCTTCCCATCAGGCCCTCCACCTCTTGTAGGTTCCGCTTTCCCCCTACAATCACCGAAGCCTGACGGATTTTTTTCAAGGTCAGGGGAAGGATATAGTCCCTATTTCCCGGGCCGAGGCCCAATACCTGAATTTTTTCCATGATTATCCCCTCCCTTCCCCGGAGTTACGAAAACCTTCGATCATTTTTCTGCTTTGATCACAAAAGCCCAGGGCTCCGTGGATCTGAGAAAAAAGCACGGTGCCGATTTCGATCTCTTCATAGGTGCGAATCCGGGCTTTCTCAGAGACTTTATTGGCCAGGTCCACAAACACTTTTTCAAGGCCCAGTCTCAACAGTTCCTCCACCCCGTCATCCGTGGTATTGGCCTGAAGGATCCTTCCGATCAAATTATCGGGAAGCCCATGAACCCGATTATTTTCCACATGCCTTGCGGTATAGGCCCCGAGGATTTCCATCCTGCCGTCGGCGATTTTGCTATGGGTATGAAAGATTCCTCCCGCAACCTTAATCATTTTTCCTAAATGCCCCACCAGAAGAATTTTTCGAACCTTCTTTTCATAGGCATAGTCCAGGCTAAAGCCTACGAAGTTACTGATTTTCACCATATTTTCTTCCTTTAATCCCAGGGTTTTTCCAAAGTCCCGCCCGAAATTCCCCGGAATAAAAATCAGCCCCTCAGGATGCTCCCCGATCATATCCATTTCAATTCGAATACTCTCCTGAAAAGCCTCTTC
>CAZTIJ010000134.1:0-6302 GCA_964613365.1 uncultured Clostridiaceae bacterium
TAGGTGTTTTGTTTTCCTGACATCCTATTTCCTCCTAAAAACCTTCTCAAATTAATTATTACCTACACCATTCTATAGATTTCTTGGTCGTTTGTCCACAGGAATTACTCCAAAAGTAAATCTCCCATCACAATTCCATTGATTTTTCCGTCCAAATCGTATATCGGTAGGGCTATGGTCATACAGTACTGATAACTATAATCAGAGATATAGGGTCTTGACGTAAAGATCTTTCCCCGGATGCTTTCTTTGAAATAGGGCCGATGTTTGAAATTTCCCGACAACTGCTCCCGGGTATCCTTGATGGCTATCCCCTGCAAGTCCCCTTCCCGGTCCATAATGCTGATCAGTTGAAAATAGGAGTTTTTTTCCACAGCCTCTTGTAATCGTTTCCGAAGGGGTCCCGATTTCATTTTCTTTACGTCGGCGTGACCGGCTATGCGGGTAATCTCTTTTTTTCCCCTTTCCATAATTTTCTTCGTGTCCTCCGTCACATTGTAGTCCTGAACAAAACCTTCCACCAACCGGTCCACTTCCTTCGTCATGGCTCCCAGTTTTTTTATGTCTTCAAATATCAGCTCCAGGGAAGCCGTCTGCTCCTGGGAAGAGGAGGCGGCTTCCTGAGAATATCCCGAGGTTTTTTCCATGGCCCGGGCGATGGTGTCGATGGAATGTTTTACATTTTCCACCAGTTGAAACTGATGTTTCGCAAGGCTTCGAATATTTCCAATGGCTTTTGCCGTTTCTTCCGTGGACTCCACAATCAAGTCCAACTCTTCCTTGCTCCGGTTCACCAGGGATAAATCTTCCGTAACTTTTTGGTTCTGTTCTTCAATTTCTTTAGCGATCTTCCTGGTATTGCTCACCATTTCAAAAATGATTTTTTCGATGTCTGCGGAATGCTCCGCAGATTCCGTGGCCAGTTTTTTCACTTCCTCCGCCACAACGGAAAAACCCTTTCCCATTTCTCCCGCCCTCGCCGCTTCGATGGAGGCATTTAAGGCCAGTAAATTGGTGTTATCACTGATTCCCGCCACAAGACCGGTGATCTTTTGAATGTTGTTTGCCTGGGATTCCAGCCCCTTCATTTTCCTCCCTAAGTCTTCACTCCACTGTCCGTTTTCCTTGTAACTGGTAATGATTTTTTCCAACAACCGGGTACTGGTATGTACTACTTCCAGGGTGTTTTTTGCCATGGTTTCGGTTTTCTCACTATGGCGGAGCACCCCTTCCATATCCTTGGACATGGTCTCGGAAATGCTTTTCATATTTCCCAGGGCTTCGTTTTGTTCCGTGGCCTCGGCGGCGATATCCATAATCCCCCGGGAGATCTCCTGGGATGCATCAAAAATTTGCTTGGTATTGTTTTCAATTTCTCCGGCAAAAATCATATTCTTTTCATTGGCGCCGTTGACATTTCCTACTAGTTTTTTCACACTGCTCAGTAGTTTTCCCAGGGAATCCTGAAGTTTCCCAAGTTCCTTGACCTCCCTTTGATCAAACTTCAGGGTTAAGTCCCCCTTCGCCACCCGCTCCACCTTTTCTTCCAGGGCTTTTATCTTCTTACTATGTACTACCAACATTTTTTCGCCTCCTCAAAGAATATTCTTGCAAGTTCTTTATACTATTCGATATCCTTCGTCAAATTCCCTGCTTTTTCAAAATTATTTTTCCTTGGAGGCCCACCAAAAAAAAAGCTTTGAAATCCTTCCGGGATTCCAAAGCTTTTAAGGGTTATACTTCCGCGAATAGTGTTTGCCGTCGGGAATTTAGAATATCTGGTCCTGTTTTCCCCCTGCACCTAATATCTAAACACCGCTGCCACCGATTGATTTTCCGGCATTTTATCTTCCTCGAGAATATATACATTACCACTGTTTAGGAAGGTGTGGATCGTTGCAAAGTTAAACAGTTCCTCCAGTTTTTCTCCGGGACCCTCACCGATTTCCACTTTTTGGGCTTTCGGATCATAGGTTCCCCATAACTGGGCGTTTTCTCTGACCAGCAAAGATTCCACACGCTGGTTATAGGCACCGTTTACAATCTCTTCAATATTGTGGGAAGCTTTGCCCGAGCCGATCAGCTGATGATATTTATCCAAAGCTTCATGTTCTTCTTTTTCCAGATAAGGCTTAATAATTTCCCAACCCTGCTGTTGTAACTCTGATTCCTTCTTATTGTCAGGATTTCCTAGGATGCCTTCCTCCAACAGTTTAGGATATTTATTGTTTTCCTTGAAAATAGGATGAAGGTAGTCCACCGCTGCCAAAATCATTGGAATTTCTTTATCTTCCAAGGCTTTATACAGACTCTGACTGATCACTTGAAAATATTTTCCGATGTCCACTTTTTCATCTTCCATTCCGTATCCATGGCCGTGGAAAACCGCGGCCCCCCCGGGAGTCCTAGCGCTGTGCTGTAGTGTTGGGGCAGGGGTATCATACTGCAGGGCTTCTTTAAAGTTTTTCGGCACATCCTCCAGTTCAACCTCTGAGACTTCATCCCTTGTACAGTGGAGGAGTCTCACATTGTTTTGACTGATGGCCAGGATATAGAACTGTCCGTTTCTTTGAAATACGGGAAACAAGGGCTTAATATAGAAGTGATCCTTTACCACTACGGTATCTTCAAATTCTACGGGCATGTTGTAATAAAACATTTCATCCTCTGTGGCAAAGATGGCGAAGCCTCGATCCAGTGTGTTCCAAAACTTAGTGTAGTCCACCAGTTCCTCCATGGGGGCGGTGAATTTTTTGATTTCCGTTTCCTTTAACCCCTGTTTCTCTAATTGGGCGGCCCCTTCCTTGATCAGGTTCTTAAATCGGATCTTACCCTGTTGAGGATTTCCTTCCTTCACTCCCGTGGCTAAAAAAATCGACAGGTTTACATTTTTTCGATTCTCTAATAGCTTATCCAACTGATTTCTTGTAAACACTATGATTCCTCCTCTTTTATTTTTTAAATACCCCGGGGCAGAAGTTGTAAACAACCGCCCTTTTGACCTTCAAACGGGATACTTTCCGTCAAGTATATTAAACCTTATACCCAGTTTCTAAAATGTATACACATTTAACCGAAGATCTTTCTACAATACAGACCTTTTACCAGAAATATTTCCTATTCCCCAAGGAACACTGTAAACCAACGAAAAACATGATATAATAGTACTATAGAATATAAACCAAATGGAAAGGTGATGTTTTATGAAAATTGTGACCGATAGCTCCTGTGATTTACCTAAAAATCTCATTGAAAAGTATAACATCGATGTGATTCCTTTGAAAATTGAAATCGGCGGTACCGACTATACCGATGGAGTGGACTTGAGCCATGAAGAATTTTTCAAGAAAATGAAGCAGTCTTCCACCTTGCCTAAGACCTCGCAACCCTCCCCCCAGTCTTTCTTGGACTCTTTTAAAAACGGAGTGGCGGATTATAAAGAGGTCCTAAGCATTCATCTGTCCTCTAAGCTCAGCGCCACCTTCGACGCGGCCAATGTGGCGAAGGAAAAGGTTTCCGGCGATATTGAAACCTTCGACACCCTTAGCGGATCCCTGGGTGTGGGACTTCAAGTTCTCAAGGCTTCTCAATTGGTGGAGGAGGGGGTTTCAAAATCCGAAATCCTGGAAAAACTCCGGGAATACCGGGAACAAATGAATGTGGTGGTTTACTTAGAAACCCTGGAAAATGCGGTTAAGGGCGGCCGGGTCAGTAAACCCAAGGAATTTGTGGCCAATCTTTTCAACCTTAAACCCGTGGTTCATGTGGAGGAAGGTTATGTGAAAATACTCAAAACCCTTCGTGGTAAAAAACGGGGACTCCGCACCCTGATTGAGGAAATGGAGAAGAAAAACGTCGACTTTCAAGATCGGATCGTTGGCATTACCCATTGTGATTGTTTGGAGGATGCCCTGGCATTAAAAGATGAAATCGTAGAGAAGTTTTCACCGAAGGAAGTGCTGTTAACCACCATGGGGCCGGTAATCGGCACCCACGCCGGACCGGGAGGATTACTGGTTTGTTTCTAAGAAATATAAATCACCCCAGGGAATGATTCCCTGGGGTGATTTTTATTTTCATGAGCAAAACGCTGCTTGTTTCCCGGCGTATAGGCCTAGTCCCGGCGATACAGGAATTCTGGGATATCGAAATCCTTGGAAACTTCCGTGTCCCCTTTTTCCTGTTGTTTTTCCCCGGAGGTATTTTTTGTTTCTGAAGGGGTCTGCTCCTCTTCAAATCCTGTGGCAATGATTGTAACTTTGATCTTATCCCCGATGGTCTCATCGATTACCGATCCGAAGATAATATTGGCTTCAGGATCCGCTTTATCAGTGATGATCTCTGCAGCCTCATTGATTTCAAAGAGATTCATATCCGCATTTCCCGTGATATTAAGCAAAACTCCTTTTGCTCCTTTAATGGAGGTGGAAAGCAGTGGACTGTCGATGGCTTTGTTCACAGCCTTAACCGCCTTATTTTCTCCTTCAGCCACACCCACGCCCATGTGAGCAACTCCTTGGGCCCGCATTACGGTACTGACATCAGCAAAATCCAGATTCACAAGTCCCGGAATGGTGATTAAGTCGGAGATTCCCTGCACTCCTTGGCGCAGGACATTATCCGCTAGCTTAAAGGCATCCAACATACTGGTATTGCTCTCGTCAACCTCTAACAGTTTGTCATTGGGAACCATCACTAAGGTATCCACCTGTTGTTTTAACTCCATCAGGCCGGCTTTCGCCGCCTTCGCTCTTCGTTTTCCTTCGAACTTGAAGGGTTCCGTCACCACCCCTACGGTAAGAATCCCTAACCGCTTGGCCACTTCAGCGATTACCGGAGCAGAGCCGGTGCCGGTGCCGCCACCCATTCCCGCTGTAATAAAGACCATATCCGCCCCTTGTAGTAGTCCTTCGATTTCCGCCTCGCTTTCGTTGGCAGCTTTTTTACCGATTTCGGGATTGGCACCTGCCCCCAAACCCTTCGTAATTTTGTTTCCGATTTGCAGTTTGTGATCCGCTACGGAGTTAAACAGTGCCTGTTTGTCCGTATTGACCGCTATGTATTCCACACCCTGCAGTCCTGAATTCACCATGTGATTCAAGGCGTTGTTTCCCCCGCCACCGGTACCGATCACTTTGATTTTTGCAATATGGCTGTCATCATTTATGTCAAACTCCAACATCTCTATCCACTCCTTTAAAATAGTCTTAAGCTCTTTATTCCCTACATTATACTATATTTTCCCTTTTGTTCAAACATAAAAATATAATCCCTTATTTATTTAGCACCAAATACCTACAAAAACTCTTTATATTTTCTATTTTCAATGGTTTTGTGCCGTCACCGGCATTGTTTATTTTTTAACACTTGCAATAATATTCTGAAGAATATAAAATGGTCTTCGTTGGGCAATTTTCGCTTTCGGCCCGAATATTCCAAAAATTTAAGGAGGTTTTATATTTGGCATCGTTAGAAGAACAGCAGGGAAGAGGACAGTGGAATTCCAAAATCGGTTTTATCTTAGCCGCAGCGGGATCCGCTGTGGGACTGGGAAATCTGTGGCGTTTTCCCGTAGAAGCCGGCCGTAACGGCGGGGGAGCATTTTTAATGGTATACTTTGCAATTTTATTATTGGTGGGTTTTACGTTAATGTTAGCGGAGTTGGTAATCGGTCGTCACACGCAGCTGAACGCCATCGGAGCCTATAAAAAGATCCGGTCTCGCTGGGCCTGGGTCGGAGGCATCGGTGTTTTGGCCTCATTCTTAATCCTCTCTTTTTACAGTGTTATCGGAGGATGGATTATCAACTATCTTTTTCAAACCGTAAGCGGGGGACTCAGTGGTTTTGATGCCGGAGCCTATGAGGGGATTTTCATGGACTTTGTGGGCAGTTCCTTTCAACCGGCCTTATTCCACGGAATCTTTGCTTTTTTAACCCTCAGTATTGTTATGGGCGGTATTAGCGGAGGAATTGAAAAATACAGCAAAATTTTAATGCCCGGACTCTTTATGATGATGCTGATCATTATGGTTCGTTCTTTGACCTTGGACGGTGCAATGGAAGGGGTGCGTTTCTTCTTAGCCCCTAACTTTTCCGCCATCACCGGGGATGTGATTCTTTCCGCCTTGGGACAGGTGTTTTTCTCATTGAGTCTGGGGATGGGGGTCATTATTACTTATGGAAGCTATCTTCCGAAAAATGAAAATCTGCCTCAAAACTCATTTTTCATTCCCCTGCTGGATACTATGATCGCTTTGGTTGCCGGTCTTACCGTACTTCCGGCGGTATTCGCTCTGGGTTT
>CAZTIJ010000135.1:0-6289 GCA_964613365.1 uncultured Clostridiaceae bacterium
TCCACGAGTTCCAAAATATAACTTCCCGGTTCCGTATTGTAGTTTGTTGCAATCATCGAGCTAAGCCCCCGATCTCCCGGATACCACTGAAGACTTTCTCTAAAGTCCCCAACGACTTCAATATCCTCGGCAGTCGCTGCACGATGTGCCGCGAGTTCAATAATGTCATCTTGCTCTATGGTTGTCTCACTCACATCGAATGTAATCGGAAGACTTACCTGTATATCAAAAATTACTTCCGAGCGTAAAATACTTTCTTCTTCCCATCGACTTTCCAGTTTGTAACGATACCTTCCATTTATTTCAGGAACCGGGAGCTTTAAATCGTTATTACTATTAGAAAATTGTTCTTCTGTTTTTTTATTTGTATCCAAATTAATAAGGCTGTAGCTAATTTTATTAGGCTCTTTTGTATAACTTGCCTTGGGGAATGCATCGATTCCTTGAAGCACCAAAAAATCTCCTTCTTTTCCTTCCTTGGAAAAGTCACCCCTATCTAGGCCCCCTTCAATCCAGCTTCCGTTATACCGCCGGATTCTCCAGTTAACATCCCCTCCCTTTGCCTTTGACAACAAAATGTTCTCAACCTCGATATCCGGAAGATAACTTGTTAGATAGTAAGGGTCAAATCCCTCATGGGAAAAGAAAAACGCAGGGTTTTCCGATTGGTATAGGGAGCCTTTAGCCTGGATATATGCCGTTTTTTCATTGGTTAAATATACTTCATATGCTTTGACATTACCGTATTTATTAACTAATCGTAAAGAAAAATCCGCAACGGAAGTATCGATGTCATTATCAAATTCCGCACTGGATAAGGCACCCTGATTTTCCATTTTGTTTTTTTCTTTTACCATCAGACTGTCAAATAAATGCTCCCGTTCTTCCCAGGATAATCGGTATTTATCCAGTGACTCCCCTTTACCCGGTGTTTTTTCTACCTCTGTCTGTCCTTGAGCCTGATACTGGAGCTCTATATAGACGAGGCTCTCCTCCGTAATACGATCATATGCAAAAAAATAGAAAGCGCCGATAAGTACAGACAGTAACAAGCTACTGCCCAGTAATATTATTTTCCTTTTTTTCATCTTAATCACCTATTTGATAAATTTTCTATTGCTTCTTATTATAAAGCTTCTCTGGTGCAGTCGTCAAACAATTCTGATAATGAAGGTGACGGATATTATCTTCCAGCACTTTACATATAAAAAAAAGACTATAGAGCACCTATAGTCTAATGGTTTTTCTTGGCGGGAGTACATAGGAATCGAACCTACCCAAGAGGCTACTAACCCCTCGTGCTGGTTTTGAAGACCAGAGGGCACACCAGTACCCATCTACTCCCTCTAATTGAACACTAGAAAAGTATAACATAATTACTTATGAAGAGCAATAGCTTTTCTTATAACTATTCTTTTAAGATCCGTTGATCTCCAGTTCTCTGGGTAATACCCTCGGTGTCATACTTTTCCAGCAATGCCACAGCAATTTTACGATTGCTGCCTAACATGTCACGAAACTCCGCAATGGAAATGGAGCCTTGCTTCTCCAAAAATTCTAATAAAATAGCTTTTGCTTTTTCATAATTATCTTTTGTGATATAAACATCCTCTTGTATTTTTACTAAATCCCGGGAAATTAAAAGTTGAAAAACTTGTTGTACAGTGGATTCTTCAAATTCCTTGTTAAGTTCTGCTTCAATGTCGGATTTTTTCAACGGATTAAATGGTTCTTGCTCAAGCTTTGCTAATATCAGTTTCTTGATACGTTGCTGTTTTTCGTTAAGGGATACCTCGAAACCTTTTAACGCAAGATACTGCTCCCTAATAGAAATCAGGCCTTCTTTTTCAAAAAGCCTATAAAGATCATCGGTTAACTTTGTATGGTAATTGTTCTCTAGTCTATTTCTAAGCTCCTCCTTTAACATGCCCGGTTGTAAGGGCTCCTCCCGATGATGTTGTTTTAGTTTTTCCAGGGTATCATTTTTAAGTTTTTCATAAAAACTACGGTGAATATAACCATTTTTCCCCATGGGGAAAACGCTATTTTCTTTGTATAATTTTTCGACACCTTCTCGAATTTTCTCCTTATCCTCGGAAAGATGGACTGTCAAGAAATTGACATCCGGAATATCAGTACTATGTTTTTCAATCATTCTTTCGAGGATAAAATCAAAGTCACCCGACTCCTTAATTGTAAGATCTTCAATAACCTTATTATCAAAACGTTTATGCTTTTCAGGATATGGGTCAATTACTAATAGGCCTCCCATGGTCTCCATCGGAGAATATAACCTCACAACTATTTTATCCTTCTTCTTGATAGCAATCTCTTCTTCCAAACGAAGTTGAACATAGACTTGATCCTCGGCTTTAGCTTCTTCTCTATCGAGGAGTACTAACCTTCCCACGGTTTCGTTAGAATCATTATAGACCTTTACCCGCGTACGATTTTCAATGATCCGTCGGTAGTTTTTAAGGACGGTAAGTTTTCCGTCAATCATCATTGTAGTATCCATCGAGCCTTTATCCACAAGTACGTTCCCTCTTTTGATATCTTCTTTCTTAACATTTGATACATTTAACGCCACCCGCTGTCCTGAAAACGCCTCTTTAGCTTCCTGTCCATAGGTTTGGACGTTGCGGACGCGAACTTCTTGATGTTGAGGAAGCAGCTCCAGGGTATCCTCCGGTTTTACATGGCCTTCAAGCAATGTTCCCGTAACAACGGTTCCGAATCCTTTAATGGAAAATACCCGATCGATCGGCAGACGAACAGATCGCTGATCCTTATCTTTTTCTATATTTATAGCCAGTTGATCTATTACATCAATTAGTTCCGGGATCCCTTCCTGAGTAAGAGAGTCCACAGCTAAAATTTGGGCAGATTCAAGAAAAGTTCCTTTTACTGATTCTCGTACATCTTCTTTGACTAGATCCAAAAAATCTTCCTCCACCATGGACTTTTTTGTTATAACAATAACCCCAACTTCCACATCTAGAAGAGATAAAATATCTAAATGCTCAATGGTTTGGGGCATCACCCCTTCATCGGCAGCCACAACAAACATAACTATATCCATACCGCCGACGCCGGCCAACATATGCTTTACAAACTTCTCATGACCAGGAACATCAATGATTCCTGCCCGTTTTTTGCTTGGTAAATCAAAATAACTAAATCCCAACTCTATAGAAATTCCCCGTTTTCTTTCTTCCTTTAGCCGGTCAGTATCTCTATTGGTTAAGGCTTTTATTAAAGTGGTCTTACCATGATCAATATGGCCTGCGGTTCCTATGATGATATTTTCCAAAGTAATCCTCTCCTTAAAATAATACTATTCCTTTACCGCTCGATGAATCGAGGTTGCAATGTAATCAAAGTCCTCTTCGTTAATGGTTCGGGGATCCAAAACCAAGGTATTATTGCTAACCCTTGGTATAATTGGTATTTCTGCTTCTCTTAAAGACTTTTCCACCGCTGAGATTGTGATTTTATGAAATTCAATAACTACCACTTCCGTTTTCAATTGTTCTAAAGGCAAAGAACCTCCTCCCACTTGAGAAAAATCCATCTTCCTGGATACGGTAAGTAATCCTTGGTTTTTTCTTTGTATTGCTTGTTGAAGCTTTGTTGCTTTTTCCAGCAATCGAGTATAGTCCATCGTTATCATGGCCAGGCTAGGAATTTTATCTGCAACGGAATCTTTCTGTAAGTAATAGGATAAAATCAGTTCCAAGGAGGAAACCGTCATTTTATCAATTCGAAAGGCCCTGGTTAAGGGATTTTGTTTCATTTTTTCGATCCATTCCTTCTTTCCGATAATGATCCCCGCTTGCGGTCCTCCTAAGAGCTTATCTCCACTAAAAGTAATAATATCAGCTCCGGCTTTTACACTTTCCTGAACCGTAGGTTCATGAGCAAGACCATAATTTTCAAGATCAATCAGTACTCCGCTTCCCAGATCTTCAATCACCGGGAGATCTTTTTCTCTGCCAAGTTCCACCAACTCGCCGAGGGTGACCTCTTTAGTAAACCCAACAATTTTATAATTGCTGGTATGAACCTTTAATAGTGCCCCCGTTTCATCGGTAACCTTGGTCTCATAATCTCTTAGATGGGTTTTGTTTGTCGTTCCCACCTCCACTAAGGTTGCTCCGCTTTGTTCCATAACATCGGGAATCCGAAAAGCTCCCCCGATTTCCACTAATTCTCCTCGAGAGACAATAACTTCCTTTCCTTTTGCGATGCTGCTGAGGGCCAATAATACAGCTGCCGCGTTGTTATTAACTACCAAGGCATCTTCTGCACCGGTGATGAATTTAATTTTTTCTACCAGGTGACTGTAACGACTTCCCCGTTTACCCGTGGATAAATCCAGCTCTAAGTTGGAATAATTGCATAAGACTTTCCAAAGATCTTCTTTCATCTCCCCAGGAAACAACGCCCTCCCCAAGTTAGTATGGAGTACGGTTCCTGTTCCGTTTATCACCTGTTTTAAATTCATTTTAATAAACTGTTTGACTTTTTGTTCCAACTTTATAAGGATCTGTTCTTCACTTAACGATTCTATATCCCCATTGTGATTGGTTATTACTTGCTTTCGGTACTCATCGATAATCCGGCGCAAAAGATGAGTTACCAGCTCCACAGAGGATTTACTGATTAATTCATGAGTGTCTTTCCGTTGTATTAGACGGTCCACTGAAGGAATTTCTCTCAACAATTGATTTTTATTCATACCATCACCCCTTATGATTACTTTGTTATCTGTGCCTTAATATTATTAAAGGTTACATTTCCAATTCCGGAAACATTCTTTAAATCTTCAAGGGACTGGAAATCCCCGTTAGCTGTTCTATAATCAACGATTCGTTGAGCATAAACTTCACCGATACCCGATAAACTCATGAGTTCTTGCTGAGTTGCGGTATTGATATTAATCAACCTTTGCTCTGGATTTTCGTCGTGATGCCCTGGCCTATTCCCTGATGAAGGTTCTATATCCGGTTCCCAGTCCTCACCGATCATGGGGATATAGATGAAAGCTTCATCATAAATCTTTTTCGCCAAATTTACTTTGCTACGATCAGCACCCTCTATCAACCCTCCGGCTAAGGTAACTGCATCATCGTAACGACTATTGTCCTCTAGATAGTATAGGCCGGGATTTTTTACGGCACCTTCAATATGTATCGCTATTCTTTCACTGATTTCTCTTTTCCCGGACTGGTCCTCGGTATTCATTCCTTCAGCCACAGGAGGCATCGGGAAAAATTCCTCCCCTTCATTGATCAATGTATAACGATGATTTTTCCGATTTTGTTCCTGCAAATAGCTTATGATCGATAAACTTCCTAATATGGTTAAAACCAATAAAATCACAACAACTTTTTGCTCCTTAGTAAAAGTCATTCCTCTACCCCTCCCCAATACCAAGATGGAAAATATACTTGACAGGATTAGTCCGGTTACGATCAGCTATAGATTCAACAATTTATTACTAATATTATATATGCTTTCTTCCTCTCAGAAAAGCCCTTTCCTTGATAAACTTTTTTCATTCTCTTCCGGGAAAACTCAATTCTATTCTTTAGAAAAGAAGGAAACAATCCAATACTGAATTGTCTCCCTTCGGTGGATCATACCCTTACTTCTCTTGAACTTCTTCTTTGATACGTCGTCCGGTTTCCGTATCCGCCAATCCCCCTAGTGCAGTTTCTTTCAACTCGAAGGGCAGGGATCTTCCGATTTTATACATTGCTTCTACAACTTCATCGAAGGGTATGATGCTTTCTACACCGCACAAGGCCATCTCTGAAGAGATCAAAGCATTTGAAGCACCAATGGCATTCCTTTTTTCACAGGGTGCCTCAACAAGGCCTGCAATCGGATCGCAAACTAAACCTAAAATGTTTTTAAGGCTTGTGGAAGCAGCATGAAAACACTGCTCCACCGTTCCTCCCATCATCTCTACGATTGCTCCTGCTGCCATGGCTGCGGCGGTACCGGTTTCCGCCTGGCATCCGCCTTCGGCACCCGCCACCGTTGCATTTTTACTTACCACCAGTCCGATTGCACTGGCACTGATCAATGCATTGATAATGGCTGTATCCGACAGATCATATTCCTCTTGTAATGCAATTAATGTTCCTGGAATAATCCCGCTGGATCCGGCTGTGGGAGCCGCTACAATCTTCCCCATAGAAGCATTAACTTCAAGTACTCCCATGGAATAGGCAATGGCTTTTTTCATCAAAGGTCCGCAAATCGAACCGCCTTTAATGCT
>CAZTIJ010000136.1:0-6257 GCA_964613365.1 uncultured Clostridiaceae bacterium
TAGAAGCGGCCGAAGCAAATCCGATTTTTGAAGTGTTTAGTCCAAAGAGTATCATTCAAATGGATTAAGCATCTTAGTTTCTAGGTATTGGTGAATGGGGGATATAAAAAACCCTCAAAAGACAGATAGTATAATTGTCTTTTGAGGGTTTTATGCTGCTTTAGCTCTTTAGCAGAGGGTACAGCTCGGAGTCTTCTCGCTGAATACGCTGTTTAAGTTCGTGAAAGACTGCTCGTTGCTCCTCCTTAAAAGTTTTGGGGCTTTTCAAGATTTTCTGTTTCGTGTTATAACGGGTTTTGAATGCATTCAAGGCGTCGGCGATGCCACCCATCTCCTTATTCCCATAGTGTATGTGAGTGAAATCACGGAAAATTGTTTTAAGAATTTTGTTTTTTACTCCTAGTCCATTATAAAATAGCAATCTCGAGAGAAATTAGTCAATTGGCCACTCCCTCTATCCCTCGATATCTCTTTTGTTGAAGCCCACAAATCCCAGGGCCGTCAGCAGAATTCCAAGAATCACCAGGATACTGAGGGGACCATAATCAACCGCCTCCACCGGAAATTGGGGAATATGACCGTAGGGACTGATGCTTTTCAGCCACTGGTCAAAATCCAATAAATCGCCTAAATACACCACCACAAAGGAATAAAGCAGCAGCACCCAAGAGAAGGCGGAAAGACCCGGCACCCATCCGATTAAGAAAACGGCAATGCCAAGCATAACCATCAGGGCAGGAAGGTAAACGATTCCTGCCTGAAGTACAGTACTAAGTGGGATCGGGTCCTCCATTGCCGCCGCGCTGGCGACCCATAGCCCGAGGCTGGAAATGAAAAGTCCCACAACGGCCAAAAGGGTTCCGATACTTAAATAGCCGCCAAGAATTCGGTTTCTGGAAACCGATCGGGCCAATAAATGCTCGGTGCGGTTTTTCTTTTCCTCTCCTCTGGCTTTGATCACCATCATCAGGCTGGGCACCGTGGCCACAATGGCGGTTACGGATAAAATCGTGGCCAGAAACTGCTCCGCAATGCCGAAGTCATCCCCAGCAGGGAGCATCTGCTGAATCAGTTCGTTATCAGCAAAAAAGGTTTCCAGATCCCCGAAAATCGAACCGTAAGAGACCCCAAGCACAAACAGACTGATGACCCAGGCGATGATGGCGGTACGCTGCAGGCGAAGGCCAAGACCCAGGGGGCTTTGCAAAAGAATGGAGGCATGTTTGTTGCCCGGACGGGCGGGGATATACCCTGCCCCAAGATCCCTAAGGGAGCTTAGGTAAAATCCAATAATCCCGAGGAGGACGCCAGTAGCCACCGTAAGAAGCACGGGCCACCAGTAGTTACTAACATACACTTCGGTTCGTAGAATCAAACCCAAGGGTGTGGCCAGGGCCAGGGCTTCGGAGCTTACGTCGCCGATGGCGCGAAGTACATAACTGATTCCCAGTACGCCCAGGGAAAGCCCGATGGTACCCCGGGGATTAGAGGACAGCTGGGCAAACAGAATCGTTAGGCCGGAAAAGAAAATTCCGGTAGCTCCCAGGGCAGCCCCGTAGAGCAGGGAGCCGTGAAGGTCGAGGCTCTCAATGCCTAGGGCAAACAGGCCGAAGCCCACCACCAGGGCGAGGAGTACATTGGTTAGTACTGAGAGCATGGTGGCGGCGCTGAGGTTCGCCAGGCGACCCACGGGTAGGGAGCGAATCAACTCAATCCGGCCTTCCTCCTCATCGGAGCGGGTGTGGCGGGTGATCAGCATAATGCTCATCAGTCCGGCGCCCATGGCGGTAAAAAGAAGCATCTGATGGCCGGTCATAGCGCCGATGGTGTAATTGTCGAGGCCGTATCCCGGCCCTACCATGGCAGTCATGGCAGGATTTCGCATGGTCTCCGCAATGGCGGCTCGAGCCTCCTCGGAGCCATATATTTCCAAAAATGCGGGAGGGACCACGAGGGTAAAGGCCGCAAGCATGATAATCCAGATGGGAATTTTGACCCGGTCCCGGCGAAGCATGGAAATCGTTAACGTCAGCGTGTTGGTATAGATTTTGCCAGCCATTACTCCACCCCTTTCTCTCCTTCGTAATGTCGAATAAACAGATCCTCCAAAGCCGGAGGCGTACTATGAAGTTTTACAATATCATAGGGGACGATGTGCTTCATAACATTTCCCATTTCCTCGCTGTCCACCTGAAATACCCATTGTCCTTCTTCCTGCTCAAGGTCATGGACTCCTTTGAGCTCCGAGAGCCCTTCGATTTCCCGTCGGGTCTTTACCGCCACATGGGTACGGGTCAAATGACGAAGTTCGTCTAAGGTTCCGGTTTCAATAATCTCTCCCTGGCGAATGATGCTGACCTTGTCGCAAAGCTTTTCCACTTCCGATAAAATATGACTGGATAAAAACACGGTTTTTCCCAGATCCCGAAGCCTGGTAATTTCCTGCTGAAACACACGCTCCATCAGCGGATCCAGTCCCGAGGTAGGTTCGTCCAGGATATAAAGATCCGCCTCAGAAGATAGGGCCGCCACTAAGGCCACTTTTTGCCGATTTCCTTTGGAGTAGGTGCGACATTTTTTTGTGGGATCCAAATCAAACTTTCGAATCAGTTCCTCCCGGTAATTTTTCCGGTTTGTCCCCCGAAGTTTGATAAACAGGTCGATGACCTCGCCGCCGGTAAGGTTCGGCCAAAGGTTCACATCCCCCGGCACGTAGGCGATTTGTTTGTGAATTTCCACGGCATCCTTTCGGGCGTCCTTATCAAAGATTGTGGCCCGTCCCTCGGTGGCCTTCAGGATTCCTAAAAGAATACGAATGGTGGTGGTTTTCCCGGCGCCATTGGGCCCAATAAAGCCGTATATTTCCCCTTTTTTAACCGATAAATCCACATTTTTCAGGGCCGTGAACTTTCCGAACTTCTTAGTTACATTTTCCACCTTTAATATTTCCATCAAGCAGACCTCCCTTAATTTTATAGGCTTACCTTTCATTACATTGTTAATGAAAGAAGCCTTACGATAGTGATTACTTGTATAGCACTTTTTTTAGCAGATCCAAAAATCGGAAAAAGTCATCCCAGTAAGGATCCATATCCACCTCGGATATTTTTTTCCCTTGAAGACTGGCGATCAGCTCCTTTTCATAGCCGTCCATGGAAAGACGGATCAGACGAATGGCTTCATCGGGGTCGATATCCTCCCGAAACAGACTCTTGTCAATATTCTCAAACATCATTTGATAGCCGTATAGTCTCATATTTACCAGTTTTTCTTCCAGGGCTCCGGAAAACATCGGATCCCGGTTCAGCATCAGAGCGGCGAGAAAATTAAATACCTCGGGGTTCTGTTGATAGGCTTTCATTTTGATCATGCTCATCTGTTTGTTCTTTTCAATAAAGTCCGTAACTCCTTCGTCGACCTTATCCAGCAGTTCCCGTTTTATATAATCCATTCCGTAATCCGCAAGGTAGTAGTACAAATCTTTTTTTGATTTGAAATAATAAAACAGCATGCCTTTACCGATTCCGGCCTCTTTGACGATGCGGTTGGTGGAGGCCTGCGCAAAACTGTGCTCCGTAAATTCCCTTAAGGCCGCCTTCAGGATTCGCTGCTGTTTTTCCGCCGGTAGACTTTTAAACTTTTTCGTCATCACTATCCCCTCTCTTTTTTGGTAGACCAATCTGGTCTAATTTAAATATAGCAAAATCGACCAAGGTGGTCAATAAAAAATACTGAAAATTCCAACGGCCAATAAGGCGTAAAACCCATCAATGATAATAAAAAGACCATTACTGTGCTAAAAAAGTTTTAAAAAGCATACACAAAAGTCCCCAAGCCCATGGAAAAGGGTTTTTGGGATTATCCATTCCCTTAGTAATCCGTCTTAAGACCGAGGAAGATTCTTTCTACAGGAGGAGAGGAAACCGGCCCGTAGACGGTTACCAAGGGGAAGCCCTTGATTTAGAATAGAGGTAGATTGAAATAAAAAATTCGGGGAGGTCGTAAAAATGACATGTAAAAACCTACGTAACCAAACAAACTTCATTCAAGTTTACGACTGTCTCGCTAGGAATAAATAATGCACCGGGGAAAACACCGAGGTCTTCTTTTTCAGTGATTCTTTGCGACACAGTGGTAAGCTGTGTTTTTTTAATGCAAGAATCAACTAAAAAAGGAGACGATTTTTTTATGGAGAAAAGAATAAATATTTGCGTAGGAATCGTTGCCCATGTGGATGCGGGCAAAACCACGATCACAGAGCAATTTTTGTATAAGGCGGGGGTCAAAAGATCCCTTGGGCGGGTGGATCATCAAAACACCACAGCGGACAGTATGAACGTGGAAAAAGATCGGGGGATCACCGTCCGGGCCAGCACGGTGGTGTTTCCCTGGAAGGGGACCACGGTCCAGTTATTGGATACTCCGGGACATGTGGACTTTATCGCTGAGGTGGAGCGCTCCCTATCGGTGCTGGATGTGGCGGTGCTTGCCATTTCTGCAAGGGAGGGGATCGAGACCCAGACCCGAATTCTCTTTGAGGCTCTAAAGAGAAAGAAAATTCCCACGGTGCTTTTTATCAACAAAATAGACCGTCGGGGCGTAAATCTAAAGCAGGTTTATGAGGGAATCAAGAATCAGCTGACTCCCATGGCTGTAAAATGCCAACGGGTAACCGGTGAGGGAACCAAAAACAGTGTTTTAATACCCTTTGATGAGGATGGAGGGCTAAGAGAATCCATGGATGACGTCCTTACCATACTGAGGGAGGATTATTTGGAAAAGGCACTGTCCCTGGGGGAGGACCGGCTTTATGGAGAGCGGATGGATACCTTCCAAGAACTTTTTCGGCAAGGGAAGTGTTTCCCGATTTTACACGGCTGTGCCCTTCACGGCATCGGAATGGACGCTTTGTTGGATACCGTGGTAAATGGGGCACACTTTCAAGAGGAGGAACATTTTAGGGCCCGGTGCTATCGGGTGGACCGGGACGATAAAGGGAACCGCCGGTGTTTTCTTCGGCTTTTGGGAGGAAGCATGGAACTGAGAGAAACCTATCCGGTAAACGGAGGGGAAGAGGAGATCAAAATTCGACAAATGGCAGGACTCGAGGGAATTACTCCGGTGACGAAGCTTCGGGCAGAGGGGGGCGAGATTGTGGTGGTGTACGACAACACCCTTTCCGTGGAGGATACCTTGGGAAGCCCTTCTTTAAAGGACCAGGGAGAAGAAAGTATTGCCTCCCCCACGCTGATGGCCACCGTTGAATATGAACACCTGGGGCAGCGAAAGGAAATTCTTCACGCTCTGGAGATTCTCACCGACGAGGATCCTTTCCTGGATTATCATATTCATCCGAGAACCGAGGAAATACAGGTTAAGTTGTTCGGGGTTGTTCAAAAGGAAATATTGTTGGAGTTACTGAAGGAGCGCTTCGGGATAGTAACCACCATAAAAAAACCTGAAACCCTATATCTGGAGAGACCCCTTCATGCATCGGAGGCTATCATGAGAATGTACCGGGACACTTTTCTTCCGGCGACTATCGGGCTGAAGGTTGTTCCCCTTCCTGAAGGCTCCGGCTTTCAATATGAATCGGTGGTTTCCACGGGGCATTTGAAAATATCCTTTCAACGGGGAGTGCAGGACGGGATTAAAAGAGGGGTTCGGGAAGGGCTGGGATCCAGGGGATTAACGGACTTGAAAGTGATCTTTAAGGAATCGGAGTTTGACAGTGTAAACAGCACCCCTTCCGACTTTAGAAAGTTGGCTCCGCTGGTGCTTGAAAAAGCTTTACGGCAACAGCCTCTGGTGTTGATGGAACCCTACTACCGCTTCGAGTTGGAAATTCCCGTGGATGCCATAGGGAAAGGGATCTCTGATATTCTCAGAATGAGGGGGGATGTTTCTGAGCCGATGATCCAGAACGGGTTGGCTCTTATCACCGGAGAGATTCCCGTGGACACCTGCAAAACCTTTGGTCAGGAGCTTTCCGGTTATACGAAGGGGAAGGGAACCTTTCGTACCCGATTCTTCGGCTATAAAAGATGTAATCACGGGGTTGGTTTCGTGGAATAATGCAGGCAGTACAATCCGATGGATGATCTGAATAGCCAATGGGGCCATCTGATCATAGGTGAAGGTGTTTTGAAAAATTTCCCGGGGGGAATGCTTCAAAACACCCTTATTACTGGGAGTTTGATATCGTGAAAAGCAGAGAACTTAAATTTTAATGGAATACATATCGTAAGTAGTTTTTA
>CAZTIJ010000137.1:0-4630 GCA_964613365.1 uncultured Clostridiaceae bacterium
CCTTCCGTTACAATGATATTGTTAACTAAATATCAAAGATTAGGGAGGATGATGGAAAGATGATAAGAAAAAACGGAATCGTGTTTTTGTTCATTTTGATGCTGCTACTTACCGCTGTGGTGGGATGCGGAACGGAAGAAGGGGGAACGGAGGAATCCCAGGAACCGGCAGTGGAGAGCACGGACTTGAAAGATGGGACCTACCAGGGTCGTGCCCAGGGTCATAACAGTGAAATTGCAGTAGAGGTGGCCATTGAAGAGGGAAAAATTGCAAGCATCGAGATAATAGAGCATGAAGAGACGCCGGTGTTGGTGGATCCGGTGTTCGAGGATGTAAAAGAATTAATGGAAAGCCATAACAGTATCAACATTGATACGGTTTCCGGAGCAACCATCAGCAGTATCGGATTCAGAAACGCTGTAAAGGAAGCGATGGTAGAAGCCGGTGCAACCGAGGAGATGCTGGACCAAGGGAAAAAAATCAGTTTGGACCATGGGGTGGCTTCGGAAGAGAAGGACTATGAAGTAGTGGTTGTGGGAGCCGGTGGTGCCGGACTGATTGCCGCCATTGAAGCAAAGAGCCAGGGGGCCGAAGTAGCCATTGTGGAAAAGAACCCCTTTGTCGGCGGTAACACTTTGGTTTCCGGCGGGGAGTTCAATGCCCCCAACAGCTGGGTTCAGGAAAAGATGGATGTGGAAGACAGTGTGGAGCAATATATGGAAGATACCCTGGCCGGAGGGGATTATGAAGCCGATGAAGAGCTGGTACGGATTATGGCGGAAAGTATCACGGAAGACGGGGAATGGTTACGGGACTACGTAGAGGTAGAGTTCATTGAAGATTATTTAATGCACTTTGGGGGTCATGCAGTACCGCGAGCCATTTATCCCATCGGCGGATCCGGGATTGAGCTGATTCAAAAGTTGCAGGCGAAAGTACATGCAATGGATATTCCCGTATATTTGGAAACCGAAGCAAAATCCCTTATTCTCGATGAAGATGACCGGGTAGTGGGCCTACGGGCAGAAAACCCTGAAGGGGAGAACGTTCACTTTAACGGAAAGCAAGGTGTGATTCTAACCACCGGTGGTTTCGGTGCGAATATCGAAATGGTACAGGAGTATAATCCGGTGATTGACGAACGGTATAAATCCACGAACCAGAACAGTGCCACGGGAGACGGTCTACGGATGGCCCAGGCTATCGGAGCCGATGTGACGGGAATGGAATATGTTCAAACCTATCCTACCTGCAACCCTAATACAGGGCATTTATCCTATGTAGCCGATACCCGATTTGACGGAGCCATTTTGGTGAACTTGGAAGGGAAACGTTTTGTGGAAGAGTTGGACCGTCGGGATGTGATTTCCGAAGGGATTTTAGATCAGACGGGAGAAGCGGCTTATCTGATGTGGGATACGAGCATTAAGGAAAACAGCAATATGGAAACATACATGACGGAATTTGAGGCCTTGGAGAAGGATGATCTGATTGTGAAGGCCGACACCATCGAAGAAGCGGCAGAATTTTTCGGAATTGATGAAAGCACACTGAAAGATACCGTGGAAAGATACAATCAGTTTGCAGCCGAGGGTGAAGATGAAGATTTTCAACGGCGGGGAGCCTTAACCGCTTTGGAGGAAGGCCCCTACTATATTCAAAAAGTAGTGCCGGCAGTGCATCATACCATGGGCGGATTGAAAATCAATAAAAATACCCAGGTCCTTTCCACCGAGGGGACCATCATCGAAGGTCTTTATGCCGCCGGAGAAGTGACCGGAGGCATTCATGGGAAAAACCGTTTGGGAGGCAATGCCATTTCCGATCTCATCGTATTCGGAAGACGGGCAGGAGAGAATGCAACGAAATAACTAACCATAATATAGCAACGAAAAAACAGCACTTCCCATGAGAGCGGAGTGCTGTTTTTTTGAGGGTGCGTTAAATTATAAACAATTAATCTTTTGTTTTGTCTTCAAATGGTTTACACTGGGAAGGGAAGTTATGATTATGAGGAAAAAAGAAAGACAAAATACAGTAGAAAAAGAAAGTGAAAGTGATTGCAATGCTTCGATCCTTTAAATGGAGAATAATGCTTTACTTTGGGGTGGCCACCACGGTGATTTTCGCCGTCGGCTTGATAATGATCCAGTGGCAGATAACCAATACCAATATTCCCTTAACAGAAAAAGCCAATCAGCAGGTCATTTCCGCAAAAGCCGATGAACTGGGAGGATGGATTCAAAAGCGGGTATCGGAGCTTCGGATCATAACCGAGGTGCCGGAGATCACCGAGATGGACCGGGGAAGGTTTCAGGATTTTTTAAGGGAAATGGACCAAAGCCATAAAAAGGACTATGAGTCCTTTGCCCTGGTGGATCCCGAGGGAAAAGCCTGGGTGACCAATGATACCTTCATTGATGTATCCGACCGTCCTTACTTTGAAGAAATAAATAAGTCCGAAAAAGACTACGCCATTAGTGATCCCATTCTTTCTCATTCCAATCGGGAGCCGATCATCGTGATCATCCATAAAATCTACCGGGACCAAGAGGTGGTGGGCTATGTCAACGGTGCCATATATTTGGAGAATTTTTCCCGTATTGCAAAGGAAATCACCATGTATGACGGCAATGCATGGCTGGTGGACTCAAAGGGACAACTGTTCAGTCCTGAGGCAAAGCCCTATGATGGAGGGGCAAAATCCCCGTATTTATCCCCGGAGGGCAGGGAGATTATTCACGCCTCTATTCCCAACACCCGGGGATGGTCCTTGGGCATTGATTTTTCCACGGATCTGATGCGAGCCGATACCAACCGCCTACTGTATCTGGTTTTTCTTCTGGGGGGGGTAATGATTGTAATGCTTTTTGTAGTGTCCTGGGTGTTGGCCAAATCCATCACCGATCCTATCCGGCGGTTACAAAATCAAATGGCTTTGGTGCAGCAGGGCAACTTCGATGTCTTTTGTGATCTAAAAAGAAAGGATGAAATCGGCCTGTTGGGAAAGCGCTTTAATCAGATGATTGCCGAGATCAAACGGCTCAGTCAGCTCTTTAGAAAGGAGCAAAAGGAGAAACGGCAGGCGGAGTTAGGAATTCTTCATGCACAAATACAACCCCATTTTCTTTACAATACCCTGGATGCCATCCGATGGTCGATTATTGAAAACGAAAAGAATCAATCGGTGGAGCTATTGGAGGTCTTGAGCACATATTACCGGATCGGATTGAATCATGGAGAAGAGTGGGTATCCCTGGAAAAAGAGCTGGACCATATTGAAGCCTATTTACGACTGATACAGGCGCGCTATGAAGACCGCTTAGATTATCGTCTGCGTTACGATGAGGAGTTGTTGAATTGCAAGGTGTTAAAGCTTACACTGCAACCCCTGGTGGAAAATGCTGTCCTCCACGGATTTAAACAAAGAAAGGATCAGTCCTTTACCATAGTGGTTCATATTTTTAAAGAGGGTGGGGAGTTGATTATGAGAATCGAAGATACCGGCCCGTGGATTTCGGAAAACAACCTGGAAAAGATCAAAAACAATCTCTCCGGAAAAAGAAGAATGGACGAGGAAAAAGGTTTTGGGCTCTACAGTACCAATCGAAGAGTTCAATTGACCTTTGGAGAAGACTACGGCTTGTCCTTTCGTCGTAAAAGTGACAAGACCATTGTGGAAGTTCGCCATCCCTGTATAACAGAGGAAACGGAAACAGAGCCGCTTAAAAAGAGGTGAGGAAAAGATGTGGAAAGTAGGGATCGTCGATGATGAACCGAAGATTCGAAGGGGTTTTAAAAAGTGGGTAAAAGAGCACAAGGATTTTCAGTACGTTTTTGAAGCGCTCAATGCAACGGAGGCCTTGGAGAAAAACAAACAGGAAAAGGCGGATCTATTCCTGTTGGACATTCAGATGGAAGGGTTGACGGGACTTTCCCTGGGAAAGATCATCAAAAAAGAGCATCCCGAAGCCCTGGTTGTGTATATTACCGGTTACGATTACTTTGAATATGCCCATGAAGCCATTAAGCTTCAGGCCTTCGATTTTTTACTGAAGCCGGTGCCGGAAAGTGATTTTAACAATCTTTTGGATCGGGTAAGAAAATACCTGGAAAAACAATATCCGAAGCGAAAAACAAAGAAAAATATCCCGGGGGATCAACCTTTGGAAAAAACCTTCGGAGGCTGCTCTAAGATTGTACGCCAGGTACAAGAACATATAGAAAGGGATTATGGCAACACGGATCTTTCTTTGGAAAAGGTAGCGGCAACCTTTACTATACACAAAGACTATTTATCGAAGCTTATGAAAGAAGAACTGGGCTCCGGATTTGTCGAGTATTTGACCGAGGTTCGGATCCAACGGGCCAAGGAGTTGCTACGGCAGGATACCACCAATATCAGGATGTATGAGGTCGCGGAAAAAGTAGGGTATAAAAGTCAGCATTATTTCAGTCGGATATTCAAAACACAAACCGGTTATACCCCCCTTGAATATCGTAACAAATTCTAGTTCCTTTAAAGAACTTGAAAAATCAAAGTGATAAGGAGGGCTATCATGAATGTATATGATGAATTAGCGGAAAAGCTAAAAAGGATATTAGAAAAAGAACAGCTCATGGAAGAGGA
>CAZTIJ010000137.1:4730-6244 GCA_964613365.1 uncultured Clostridiaceae bacterium
CCGATTTCCATTTCACTCATTTCCGACATGTCAATCTCCAGTCCTAATAGGGTGGATTCCTGAAAAGCATCCTGTACATTGTCATGCAGGGGATAGAGATCTTCCTCTCCCACATGGACGGTACCGAATAAATAAACCTGATTTTCCCCTCCTTCCACTTGGTACAATAATCCTTTCGACCCTTCCTCGGGACCATCGGATCCACAAGATGTGAATAGCAGTACCGTGGACAGTAACAATAGGGCCAAAAGGAATAAATCTTTCCGCGGCGTACCAACGGGCTTCAAAACGTTTTTCATACTAAACTACCTCCTGGATTAAAATTTATGATCTTGAACAATGGTGATCATAGGGCGTACATTACAAAAGACAATGGGTATTGTACACCCGGGGCTGCTGTTTGACAAGGGATTTGTTAAAGAAAAGTCAATAATTTGTAAAATATAAAGAAAAGTTGCAAAAATTCCAGTCACTCACTTCGGGACTTTATTTTAAAAAAGACCGGTAAGTCCTTTCGGCGGAGGAAGAATCGTGGAGAGCGTATTTCTATACAAGTTTCCAAGGTTTCAGTTGGCATTAGCAGGTCTGGGATTAGTATTAATCGGAAGGGTACAGGAGCCTTCAACCTTTGCTCGGGTGCTTCTGGGTGGTCTTTACATAACCTGTATAGCGATAGCGGTTGGTTTTGTTTATTTCCTGTAGGTCGGTTACATCAGTGGTGATAAAGTGGCCTTCACGTTGATAAAAATGGATTACGGATTGAAAAAAGGGGAATTGTCACTTAAGACAATTCCCCTTGTTATATCCTTAGGATCTTATAAAAGAATCTTATAAATCTTTATGGCAGAACCACCAGTCAAGGCAGGTGCATTCTCCGTCTTCCGCCTGTTTCTTTCGTTTTTCCACTTCTGCCTCCGTTGCGGCGGGAGGTACGATTACCTGATCTTTAAACTGTTCGTTATTCGGCCAGTTCTCCGGCATAGCCACTCCGTTACTATCGGAAGTTTGAAGGGCTTTTACCACACGAAGCACTTCATCCATGCTACGTCCGATTTCCTGGGGATAGTACATCATCAATCGAAGTTTTCCTTGATCATCCACCACGAATACCGCCCGCACCGTATTGGTGCCTTTGCTTTGGTGAAGCATGCCCAGCTCGGTGGATACTCTGCCCAGTTCATCGGCAATGACCGGGAAGGGGATTTTCACGTCCATGTTATCGTTAATCCATTCCACCCATTTGATATGGGAGAAGACCTGGTCTACGGATAATCCGATCAGTTCTGTGTTTAAGGCTTTAAACTCTTCCGCCTTCTTAGCAAAGGCTACGAATTCCGTGGTGCAAACCGGAGTGAAATCCCCGGGATGGCTGAATAAGATGAACCATTTCCCTTTGTAATCCTGGGGAAGCTTCATGGTACCGTGGGTGGTTTTCACCGTCATTTCCGGAAAAGAATCTCCAAGTAAAGGCATTTTGTTCGTTTCTTCCATTGTATTACCTCCTAGTATTTGTG
>CAZTIJ010000138.1:0-6181 GCA_964613365.1 uncultured Clostridiaceae bacterium
CTAAAGAAGTATACGAAATCGAGGTTCTTCCAAGGGATTATAAAACCCAGTATTTAACCATCAATCCATCGATAGAACAACGGACAAGGAATCAAGAGGCTTATAAAGAAAAGAAAGAGTATTTTGATCCGGTTTGGGAAAGCAGCAGTAAGGAGAAACATTTCGAAGGGGCTTTTGTTCTTCCCGCGGAGGGAAGACTTACCACTGAGTTCGGGGAGCAAAGATATGTTAATTATGAACCCACATCCTATAGGCATAATGGGATTGATATTGCCGCTCCGTTGGGAACGGAAGTGCTTGCAACAAATCATGGTGAAGTTGTGTTAGCTAGAAAGATGATCTTAATGGGGAATACAATCGTGATCGATCATGGACATGGAGTTCTCAGCACCTATATGCATTTAGAGGAAATCCATGTGATAAATGGGGAAAGGGTAAATCAAGAAGACACAATAGGAACCGTTGGTTCCACCGGCTTTTCTACAGGGCCTCACCTGCATTTCACGCTTTCCTATCATGATAGGCCCCTAGAGCCTGGGTATTTTATTATAGGAGAACCTTTTACCAAAGAGGAACATTATCAACTGCGAAGGTGATGCAATGGGTGTGTAATCTTAAATTGTCAAAAAGAAGTAAGGGTGTTATAATTAAATATAAAGAATATTCTAATCAATTCGCTGAAAAGGAGGCGTTCAAGGTCAAGATCGATAGAATTGGTCGAAAAATTATATACCAGGGAACTTCTCTAGATGAATTTAATAAAATTCAAGATCGATTAGAAGGAAAAAATATTGAATGCAGAACAAAAATTAATGAATCAAAAGGGAAATCTACCATTTCTGCTGGTCAAGAGATCGGTGCTCCGGCTTCGGAGGGGATAGATGTATCCAAAATATACGTCATCTACATTCATGAAGACGATTTGGAAAACGCAAGAGAGGCTCTTATGGAAAAAGAGTAATACATTTTGAAAGGGAGGGTTTAGTATGGAACTCATCTATTATAAATGTCCGGAATGTGGATTTATGCATCAAGTACCCGGATATTGGAGCGGTTTTTCTCCTGAAGAAGTCTTAGAGATGCAGCATGTTAACTTAGCAACCCAAGAAGTTTGTAGTGAAGATAAATTAGAGTTAGTGGAAGACCATGATATTCTATAAAAGAAAAATGAGAAAAATGGTATCTTCTCATAATAAAAAGACCCACTCCCTATAAAACTGCAGAAGTTTCGTGGTTTTTTAGGGAGTGGGTCTTTTTGTACTCTTAACAATCCTATTGATTCATTTGGGCAAAGGCTTCCTCCAGGGCTTCTATGATTCCATGAAAAGTGGCGGTTGCTCCGGTGATCACCTCAATTTCTTCAAGGGTTTTTCCTTTTAAAAGCTCATTTTCAATGGATTTTAATACTTCATTAAAAACTTGAGAGGTGTCATGAAATTCAACGGCCTTCACTTCTTTTAAGGTGTTGTCTTCCATAAGCACTTGTAAGACAATCTCTCCTTTGTAGCCTTGTCCGGAACCGATAATTTGATCGTCGGGGATCTGTTTCTCATTGCCAAGTCCTTGGGTAAACTGATTGGCGCTTAGGATGATAATTGCAAGAATAATGAGGATCATAAAGCCGGTGATGGCTTGTTTATTATGGGTCCCGCCCTTCATGGAATCGCCCCCTTCATATTAATAACTTTAGTCTAACCCGAAATAAAAAGAATTTCAATATATAAATTGTAGTTATCATGAATCAGTTCATCTTATCAGTAAAAGAAGGACTTCATCCGTTACACATATGGGGGTTGTATCAACTAGGGAAAATACTTCTTATCTTGAGGTGTAAAGGGACCACTGTTGAATGAGATTTTCAGTTTATGTTATACTAGCTAGAGAACCATGAAAGGAGACCTTCATAAACATGGAAGATTCATCCAAGACTTCGAGCGGTTCAAGCGAACGCTATTTATCGACCTTATTAATTATGTCCACAGCATACATAGCGGTGGGAATAAATGTACAAGGATTCAAAGCAATGCTTCCCCTGGTTAGTGAAGACTTTCAAATCACAGGAACGCAAGCAGGCCTGTACGCTACCTTCTTTTTCTTAAGCGGGACGCTACTTGCTGTTATCAGCGGAAGAGTGGTTGACCAAATCGGACCTAAGAAATCATTGGTCGGAGCAACCTTAATTATTGCAACACTTATGTTTCTACATACGTGGATGCCTGTTTTTTCATTACTCCTGCTATTAGCTTTTTTAACAGGAGTAGGATTTAGTATTATTACCCCTGCAATCAACAAGGGCGTGATGAACCTGGTACCTCCTAGAAAGAGGGCTGTTTCCATAGGAATAGCTCAAGCCGGAGGTGGAATCGGAGGGATCCTGGGAGCAAGTTTGCTCCCTTTTTTGGGAGATATCTTCGGATGGCGAAGAGCTTTGCTGGTAGCCGCAGTGGTAGCTTTTTTCATGGCTTTGATATTGGCAAAGTTTTACCGGCCAAAGGGTGAAAGTGCCCCATCCATTAATCAGGGACAAGAAAAAATCAGTAGTTCCTTTAAAAAAGATTTTAAAGAACTTCTTTGTAATCCTTTATTGATTTTCATCTGTCTGATGGGGGCGGCTTTCGGTTTTACGATTGGTAATATGACCATTCATTATACCCTGTTTCTAACTGGAGATATCGGTTTAACTCCTGGTCATGCAGGTTTTGCATTAAGTACTTTTATGCTGGGGGGGATCGTAGGTCAGCCAAGTATGGGGTATATGAATGACCGATTTTTAAACAGCAATCGACGCTTAGGCTTATTTCTTCTGGGGTTGATCTCTTCGGGCATGTTATTGTTCATCGGAATAGCTGTGTTTACTGGAAATTTGAGCTTCCCAATGATTCTGGCAGTATCTTTTATTTTGGGAGTGTTTTCCCTGGCGATTCCGGGTTTGGTTTTTACAACTATTGGGGATGTGGTGGAAGACAGGCTTGTGGGGACAGCTACGGGAATTATATTGGTTTTTATTCGTACGGGGGTGGTAATCGGACCTCCCTTTATTGGCTTAATAGCCGACCTCAGAGGGAATTATCAGGCCAGTTGGATCCTTCTTTCTTTAGTCATTTTTAGTATATCAACGGTTTTCCTCCTAGGCACTCGGAGGTATAAATCCCGATTATTTGGTGGTTAAAAGCGGATTTCAATACTTTGTTTTTTAATTTTTCTTCGCTCCTCAAGTTCCTTTAGAGGGTAGGATTCCCCGACATCGTGTTCTAAAGTCGGAAGGGAGATATGTTTAGCGACGAGTTTCACAGTTTCCTTTTCCCGGTGAAACACTAAAGTTAACCGTAAGTGATTAAAAGAAAAATTTTCACCAAGGATTATGGTTTCGGTATTCAGTTCCCCTTGAAATATAGCAGTGTATTCATTCAAAGAACGGAATTCTTTTTTTATAAAGGAATAAGTCATGGGATTAGGGGCACTTTCAAGGTCTCTTTTAAAGACGCGTAAGGCCTCCGACTTCGTGTATACATGTTCATCTCTACCGGTACCATAGGCAAAAAAATTCTCTGATAATAGCTTTTCTAATCTTTTGTAGTCTCGTTTTGCAAAGTAAACATGAAAATATTCCGAAAGGGCCTTTTGAAATTTCTCTGGAACATCACTTGCATTTATCATTATTGTTTCACTCCAATCGCATAATAAACCAAATATAATGGTCGGACAAAAGCAGGTTTGAAAGGATTAAACTAATATTATATTATAAATATATCATAAGAAAAAGCAAGATTCGAGTTGAATTCATAAAAAGTTGAAAATTTCGTTTTATATTCCGTAGAAGAGGAAAGGAGCAAAACTATGAATCACGAAATTATTGTAAAAGGGGTCTTTTTGGAAGAAATTTCTTTAAGGAAAGAGGTCTATACGTTAAAAAACACTGAGAACTCAGGGCTGGATTCAAAAAAGAAGTTACAACAAACCATTCGCATCAGCAGTAACATTTTACGAAGCAAAAATGACCTTTCAGAAATTAAGTATATAACACAAGTGAATTTTATTGTGAAGGGGCATTTTGAAATCATAGCCTTATTAAACTCCTTTATATACTTCAAAGGTATAGAAGAGCTTAAGGACTCCGAGGGTGAGCTCCGAGATCAGTTGAACTTTCATATATGGCCCTATGTAACCGAACAGATTCAAAACTTAACCGGAAGAATGAAAAATTATAAAGGAATCATTGTGCCACCCTATGAAGTTGTACGAAAACAAATGAAAACAAACAAAGAGTAAATCTTTTGAAATCTAATACGGCCAACACACCGGAATCCTAGTAATAAGGACTCCAGTGTGTCGACTATTAAAAAAATTTTTCCGGGGGACGGTGATCTTTTTCTCCCTGTTTTGCAAAGCGGCCGATGTCAATGGGCGAAACATGATAATTATTGCTCCAGGGCCAACCGCCAAACCGAGTATTTTGGTAATCCCGATAAGCTTGTTGTATTTCTTCGTAGGTGTTCATAACGAAGGGTCCATAGTTAACCACAGGCTCATTGATCGGCTCGCCCTCCAACACTAACAGGTTGCTTTTTTCCTTTCCATTTGTAATGGTGATTGGCTGGTCTCCCGCAAGCTTTAAGCTGCTTTTCCCTTTGATCTCTTTGCCCTCAATATTAAGAGTTGCCCCGCAGTAAAAATAAAGGTTGCGGTTTAATGTGGAGGACACCTTAGGCAGAGTGAAATGAGATCCCGGATCCATTGTTATAGTATAAATTCCCACATGATTTTCTTTTTTATTCGCCCAAGAATCCGGGTTAGGAGTTAAGCTTCGGACACCGTTGATACATCCTGCAATCACATTAATAGTTGCATTCTTTCCCTGGCTATTTTCAACAACGGACCTGGGGATTTCTTCATGCCATAGCATTTTATAACTCGGCTCCACAAATTTATCTTTCGCAGGCAAATTCAGCCATACTTGGAATAACTCTAAGGTGTTTTCTTTGTCTTCATAGACCAAGGGAAACATTTCCGAGTGTTGCATGCCTTTTCCGGCGGTCATCCACTGAACATCGCCTGCTCCGTACTTTCCCGATTGTCCGGCAGAATCCGCATGATCCACAAAACCTTGCAAGACGATAGTTACGGTTTCAAATCCTCGATGGGGATGGGCAGGAAAACCCGGCACATCTTTTCCGTAGTACATTTTCCATTCCTTACTAAAGTCGAAATCTTCCCCCAACGTTCGATCTTTCAAAAGCGCCTTGGGTACCCCCATAGCTCCATTGCCTTGTGGATAGAAATCCAGATGATGCATCCTGGCTAAATAGGGGTCTTCAGGGTTTTCTCGAAACTCAAAGTCCGAAATTTTAAGAATTTTTTTTGACAAAACAATACCTCCTTTTTGTTGTAAAGAAAAAACAATTCATCCGGTCCACAGTTATACATCCTGTTTCCATTCTTATATATACCGTTTCCATTCATTTTTAAACCATTCTTTATACATGGGCAAAAGAGGGGGAAATGCTGTAAGAATTATAACAATCCGGACAAATCCAAATTGTTTCAAAAAACCAATGGGAATGCCAGGGGACAGAAGGAAAGAAAATTCTGAATAATAGTTGAAAGAATTTTGGTTACATAATAAAATATATAATAATACTATAATAGGTTTATCATAAACAATAAGAAAGGGGAAGTAGCTTCTATTATACGAGGAGGTATGGCTATGGGTACGGGAAAAATATGCCGATGCATTAAAAATATTCAAAAGTCCTTGAATGAAAATGAAAGAGAAAACTTCTTATTACAAAGTGAAATCCTTTTAAAAGAAGGAGATTTTGAAGTTCCAAAATACTGTATTGATAAGTTTATAAAAAATGAAATGGACCAGCAAAGTCCTAGTATAAGAGGAATAGGCCGCTTAACTGATGAAATACCCCGCTTTGGAGGTTACTACCGCAATGCTGTACTTCATCTTTATGAAGAGGAAGCCAAAGAGTTACAAGACCTATTCAAAGTACTCATGTATACCGGTTATTTCACCCATATTGCCCTTTATGAAAAGACGATAAGACCATCGGAATGCAACGATCAATATAAATTATATCAGATGTGGATTATGTATATATTGGGCCTCAATCAAGAGGATTTCTCTCAGGGGATAAGGTTTATAGAGGAGGCTTCAAAAATGATCAGGGATCAA
>CAZTIJ010000139.1:0-6174 GCA_964613365.1 uncultured Clostridiaceae bacterium
ATTGGCTCTTCCCAGGGCCATTAAAAACACCGGTCTTGATAATAGCAGGGGAAAGAAAAGAATCCCCCAAATAATCAGATCATACTTCCCGAAGATTTTCGTCAGAACTCCCCAGCCAAGCTGCAGACGAAAAACCAGCCATACCACCAGCTGATGGAGCACCGTAAAGGAAAGGGACAGCATAAACCATGTTCCGTCAGGGATTCCGACGAAGGCCCCTTCTCCCAGATGGGGTCCCGCCAAGGCAAAGGCCCCGGGGAGCAGTAGGATCACCGCCAACAGATGCCAGATCTGACGGTAAAAGAAATAGTTGACGGATTTTGCTTTCTTTACCTCCGGGCTTTGTTGTTGTTGCATCCCTGGCCCTCCCTTTTCCGTCTTTTCGCCTTTCAACCTTTAAACCTTCGCCTAGGTATTTACCCGTTTTTTTCCGTTCTAAAACCGGATATGGCGTAAGTCTTCCAAGTCCTTTAGGGGAATTCTCCGATCGGTAAAAATCATAAACTGCGGTGCTAAGGTCTTACTTGTTCCCGCCGGTGCAAAGGCTTTGTAAAATCCGGTGATTTCCAGGATCTCCTTGTTGGCAAATCCCACCAAATGCTCCGCCCCGGGGGCGAAGACCTGCACTTTTTCCGAAGCAGTAAAGCTTCCCAGTTCGAAATATTTCTCCTTGGCATTATGGGGCACCTGGTATTTTCCTGCTTTAAAATCCACCCAGGCCCCTTTTTCATCGGCTTTTCCGAAATAGGTCTCGGTAAGATCCGGCTGCAAACCGAAGAAACTGTAAGCTTGCAGGGTCAGATCCCCAAGGTACCCTCCGGTTTTTTGTTCGATCTCCAGCACCGTGGTAAGTACGGGGATCCCCGGCAGGGTAAGGAAGTATTGATGTAGGGTCAGTCCCTTGTATTTTTCCAGATTTATCATCTCCGTGGTGACCTTAATCCCCTCCCAGGGGTTCCCTTTATTGTCCACCTTGGTTGTAAACTCCCCCCGGCGATTTTCCTGAAGCATGGCTTCCAGCTCATGATCTTCAGGGGACAGGTAAATTCCCCCCGACCAGGGATTCCAGGGAAACTTCGAGGCGTATCGGGGATAGGGGCTGTGAAGATACTCCTTTTGATCCAGGGTAACGGAGAAAACCCCGTTTAGGTAATCGGGATCACAGGCAAAGCCCAACCGGCCGTTGTGGACCCGGTACACCTTTTTCTCCCGGATTTTGTGCGCCCGGCGAAGATCCTCTTTTTTCAGCCGGGAGGCCTCGGTGGTTTTTTCCACGGGTCCCTCCCCCAGTAAAAAGATTTCCCGGTGATAGGTTTTTCGGGTCTTTTTCAGATCCGCGGTGATGGCTAAGGTGTCATCGGTTCCTCTCAGGGAGGGAACCTTTTTGATCCGGTCTTGCTGAAGACCTTGGGATTCCTGATAAATCCTTTCCTCGGGGGCCACGGATCCCCTTCGAGAGTCCACCCGAACCCTTCCCGTTAAGGTGTCCTCCTTCAATAGGGCGAGGCTTAGCTGTACATCCCCGCTGACAAAGGGGTTGTGATCCTGAAGGGTTATCTCTAAGGTCTCTTGGGGTATGGTCTCCTCCTCGGATTCCACCCGGGCATTTCCCAGGGCGAAGCGGCGAAGCTCCTTCCAGTCCCCCATGGCGTTATATAGCATATACACCGGTTTCGTCGCCCTTTTCCCGCCTTTTTCCAGTTTCCCCAGGTTTTCGTTCACCTTCAGGAAGGGGCCCTCCTGCTCCAGCTTGGTATCCCGGGGCCATACCATGCCCCAGGAGTTTTTCCCCACGGCGGCGTAAATCCAGTTTTCCGTAAACTTCTCCGGATGGTAGTAAACCAGCCTGGACTCCTCCATCCCGGCGACCTTGATGATCCTATGGTCATAGGAGAAACAGGAGTCGGCGAAGGGATGGTATAATGAGGCGCTCACCCAAACCTCCTGATTGGTGGTTTCCCCTGCGGTGTTTTCCACTTCATAGTGCTGTTTTACGATACCGTCGGGGTACAGCTCCGACAGGGAGTGTAGCCGCAGTCCCGAAAAGGCCTTGGAATCGAAAACCGATTGAAGGATGATGGATTCCTCCCCGACATGATGGCTCACCCCATCGGGAAGCTTGCTGGAAAAGTCGGTGTTAAAGGGAAGGCCCAGTTTCGGATAAAAAATCACGTCCCGACTTTTGCTTTCCAAATCCTCCAGGACCAACATGTTTTCATGCTTTTCCAGGGAGAGCTTGTATTTTCCGTTGACCACACTATAGGCCCCGTCGGTTTCCCCGTAGTATTTCCCCCGGCGTCCCCTAATAAAGCTGTTGATCTGTTTTTTAAAGGGGAGGGTCTCCTCGGGGAAAGTGAGGCGGACGGGGATCTCCCGTTGATAAAACCCGGAGCTTTTCACCCGAAAGCTTCGAAGGAGGGATTTCTTCTCCCCGGCCTTAAGAGAAAGGGACACCCGGGGTTCCTCCCACTGTAGCTCGGGACTATCCTCCAGGGTAAAGTCCACCCTGAGGGGTTCATCAAAACCGTTTTCCATATCCAGATAGGCCCTTTCCACCTGTCCCGGAAAACTCTCGGTGTGGGGAAGCTTCAAGGAAAGATCCAGGGGAAACTTGGGTACGATCCCCAGTTTAAACTCCGCTTTTTTCCCGTTGATCCTCATTTCCGTGGTGATACAGGGATGGGTCAGCAGTTCCGGGTACAGCTCGCTGATTTCCCCGATGAAAAACTCCCCTTCAATAATTTCCTCCGTAGTGACTCGGTAGGAGCCTTCAAAGTCGTAGCGAATATTTTTATCATCCCGGCCCTTCAGCTCCAACGTCAGGGGACGGGAAGTTTTGTTGATCACCCGGTAATAAACGGGATAGGCTTTTCCGAAGGGAAAGGTGTTCTTGTTTGTATAACACTCCACCCGGTAGTCCTTGGTGTCAATCAGCCGAAGTCCCCGGCCCCGGCGACAAAACTCCACCTTCAGATGTTCCTTTTCATTTTCCCATCGATACTGATAGAAATGAAATCCCTTTTCCACCCGGCCGTCGGGCTCCACGGACAGGTCCCGGGCCACATGATCGTACCAGTGAAGCTCCCGTAAATATTCGGTGATGGCTTCGGTGTTTAGTACCGTGGGCATGAAATTCATCAGATGGATATAGGGGTTTTCCTTCTCCCAGAAAAATCCGCATTTTTTATACAGGGGTACCGCCTTTAGATTCGAGGACCAGGTATACAGATCCATCCGGGGCCACCCCTGTTCAACCGCCACTTCCAGAGCCCTAAGCAACAGCTTCTTTCCGATTTTTTTGCCGTGATACTCGGGCCGTACATTCAAAAGGGGAATATAACTTGCCCCTTCGTCGTCTTCATACTGGGAAAAGCTGCAGTAGCCCACCACGGTATTCCCTATAAGGGCCACAAAATCCTTTAGATTCCCGGCGTTTCGAAGGCTGGTCTTTACCTGCTCCGCCGTGCGGTTGCCGTCCTGGCCTCCCCATTCCTCCTTACTGACGTTCCACATCTCCGCCAGGGAGGGGGCGTGGTGTTCCTGAAACTCTACAATCTTCACTTCCTTTTCCCCCGGGGCATCCTTCCCTGTAGGATTTTCCTCCCGGGGGATATTTTCACTGATCCGGTTCATGGTGTTCACTCCTTATTTTCAATGGACTGTGAGGAATTTATGGACTATGTACTTTTCGGCATCGCTGTTCATTCCTCACTCTTGATCCATTGTATAAAAATCCTGCCTAGTTGATAACCGTCCCGAGTCTTTTTACTTCTCCGCCTTTCGACGGAGGCCACGGGCCGCCGGTTCCCTTTTTTTAACCCCAGGGTCCTGGGAATATATTAAAAAGAGATGATCATCCCTCCCTCGCCGGCGTAGGTTCCCATGGTGCCTCCCATTTCATAAATGATCACATCCCGGGGTTGGAAGCGGCGAATGATTTCCTCCTTTAATACCAACGCGTCCCTTTCATTGTTCACATGGGTGATGCCGAAGACCTTTTGGGAAAAATCCCCCCGACGTTCGTCGACGATTTCAAAGAGCCGCCGGATGATTTTGCTTCGGCCCCGCCGCTTCTCCAACAGCTCCACCCTTCCTTTTACGCCTTCCAAGAGAATTTTAATGTTCAGCATCCCCGCCACGGTGCCCTGGACCCTTCCCAAACGTCCCCCTTTAACGATGTTTTCCAGGGTATCCAGCAGGATGAAAATATTCATTTCCTCCCGGTGTGTTTCCAAAGCGTCTATAATCTCTTCCAAGGAGGCCCCCTCTTCGGCCATTTCAGCGGCCTTTAACACCTGAAGTCCGTGGCCGATGGAACCCCCCAGGGTGTCGAACACTTTAATGTCTTCACGGTGCTTCGTCAGGTCCCTAGCCAGACAGGCGGACTGGTAGGTGCCGCTGAGCTCCGAGGAAATGGTCAGACAAAGGACTTTTGAATCCGCTTTTCCCGGGGGTTTTTCCCGGGCCCTCTCAAAGGCATCCCGAAAACTTTCGGGAGAGGGCTGGGAGGTCTTGGGAAGGCCCCGGGAGGCCTTCATTTTTTCGGCAAACTCTCCGGCGGTGATGTCTTGAAGTTCTACGTATTCCCGGCCGTCGATGGTGATTTTCAAGGGCACTACCTGAATGTTGTACTCCTTTAGCACATCCTTCGGTAAATCACAGGAACTGTCGGTTATAATCGAAACCATGATTTCATCCCTCCAATAATAAAATGGTAATGAAAATCCTACTGCTTTGGGTTTTTCCTTTTATTTCAGATCCTTATGGGCGGGTACGCCGTGCAGGGAAGTGGCGGCTTTGATGCCCCGGTGTATTGCCCGCTCCATGGCCAGGCCCCCCAGATGGCCGACCAGACTGGGGTCCGCCTCCACCTGCCCCGTGGCGGCGGCAAACACCGTGTCGCCGTCCACCATGGTGTGGCTGGGGTAAATCCCCCTGGCATAGCCGTTATGAGCCATGGAGGCGATTTTATTCATTTGGGCCTTGGTAAACTTCCCGTTGGTGAACAGGATGCCGATGGTGGTGTTGCCGTTAAAAGGTTTTTCATACATACCCCGGACCATGACCCCTTCGGTCCGGAGAAATACCCGGTTTTCCCGGTCATAGACCCCGGCCAGGATTTCTCCTCCTTCCAACACATCGCCGAAGGCGTTGACCGCCACAACGGCCCCCACTTGCAGTCCCGCCACTTCCAGGGCGTAGGTGCCGATGCCCCCCTTCATGGCATACTCCGTACCGAGGATTTTTCCCACGGTGGCCCCGGTTCCCGCTCCCACGGTGCCTTCGGAAAGGGCTTTGCCGCCGTTTTTTTCCGCATTTTTAGTCGCGGCGTAGCCCATGGCTTTATCGGGGCGGACCTTAGGACTTCCCAGGGGCAGGTCGAACAGCACCGCCCCGGGGACGATGGGCACCTTCCCCACCCCCACGTCAAAGCCGATGTTTCGCTCCTCCAAATAGGCCATAACCCCGGCGGCGGCATCCAGGCCGTAGGCGCTGCCCCCGGAGAGGAGAATGCCGTGGACGGTATCCACCAGGTTTTCCGATTTTAACAGATCCGTCTCCCGGGTTCCCGGAGCGCCGCCCCGAACTTCGACCCCGGCCACGGCCCCTTTTTCAAACAGGGCCACGGTGCAGCCCGTGGCCCCTTCTTTGTCTTCACTGTGGCCGATCTTAATGCCTTCCATGTCCTTTAGGGAAATTTCCTTCATTCCCTTTGTTTTTACTGTTTCTTTCATTGATTCCCTCCTCAAGATTTTCGCTCTTAGGCTGATTTTCTCCTTATCCCTCCTTATACCCATTACAACCGGGTTCTTTTCACAAAAATTCGGTATACCAGGATATTTAATGCCAGTACATATACCAGTCCCAGGACCAGGTACATTTCATAGGATAAATTAAGGACTCCCTCTCCCCGAAAGAGGACACTGATGGCCTTGGCCGGCCAGAATCCGGGAACGATGGCGAAGATAAACTCCCGGGCATCGGTAAATCCCAGGGCCACCACGGGGAAGATCAGCAAGGTCCCGGCCCCCTTCATCACCGCAAAGCCTTCGATTTTGTTGTTGGCAAAGGCATTGATCAAAAATCCCGTGATCGGTGCGCTCAGGGAGCTGACTCCGGCGATGACCAGAATCTGTCCCAGGGTCAGGGGCCCGAAGTCCGCCGCAAGCATTA
>CAZTIJ010000140.1:0-6168 GCA_964613365.1 uncultured Clostridiaceae bacterium
TATATACCCTATTTTTATAACCTTTATAGCTATTTTTTGAAAGTTTCCATCCCTTTGATTCTCAAAGGCTGCTTTCTTCCCCGCCGGGAAGTTCTCTGGACAGGAGCAATCCCGTCCGTTACAATAAGAGTAGGGATATAATAAAAAGGGGGCCTACCGAATGAAAAAATTAATGCGTGTTTTCCTTATCACAGGGTTTTTGACCGTTTTCCTTGTTGCCTGTAATACCCAAGAGCCGGAAGTTTCCGAGGAGGATTCCGGCACCGTTGAGCCATCCGGGGACTACTTTACCTATCAGGACGACTACATCCGTTTCAAACACCCGGAGGGATGGCTGGTCAGCGGTTCCCGGTCCGGGGATCAAAACCTGGTCACCATTGAAAAGGGTTCCGGCTACGATTTTGTCCTGGAAGCCGAAAGGGTGACGGGGCTCAATACCAAAGAGGATTTTGACGCCCGGATTGATCAGGAATTCTCCCAGGGTCTGGAAGCTGCGGAAAATGAAGACTACATTACCCAACTCTCCTTTGAAGACATTACCATCGACGGCCATGAAGGAAAGTCCCTCCTACTGGAAGTGGAAATTTTACAGGGTACGGGGGAGATGCTTTATCAGGAGCTGTCAGAAGAGCTGAACCACTATGAACAAATTGAGGATTTTCTTTCCCCTTATGAAAATTCCAAGGCTTTCATCGAGGAAATAACCGAAGATGAAGCGTTGCAACAGGAGCTTTTGGATCTTGTCATGGAATTGGAAGGGGAGCGTACGGAACCGGAGCAGTCCCTGAGCATCGCCCGGGCCCGTCTAGAACATTTGAAGGTTCTGCTTTCCGAGGACACCGCCGGGGAACAACGGCAAAAAGTCAGTATCATAGCAAAGGACGACCTGGTTTTCCGGGTGTATTTCTTCCACAACCCCTCGGGGTACCAGGATATGATTGACCAGGTTTTTGACCTTATGGATACCATCGAGTTTGTTGAATAAAGGGAACCTTTTCTTCCGGAGAAAACCCCGGGGTTCCTAGGACAAAAGCTTCAAAAGCCATCGGGCTCCTTCCAGGGGCCCTTTTTTCATGGCTCTTTCCCGCCAAAATCCAAGGGCTCGGGTCACCTCCCGGCTTCGAAGTTTGTCAATGGCGGTATAAAGGGCTTCTTTGGTGATATGGTTGGGATCCAGAACCGCCGCGACTTTGTTTGCCTCTCCGTCATAGGCCACGGCAAACTGGTCGCTGGAAAAGGGAAGAATCATCATCGGTTTCCCGTAATAAAGGGTCTCGGTAAAACTGTTGGTTCCCCCGTGATGCACCACCAGATCCATATGGGGCATCAAGGCTTTTTGAGGCAAAAAGGAAGCCCTGGTTACCCTCGGTGAATCAAACCGACGGAAAAATTCGGGGTTCCCCCCGACGGCAACATAAATATGCCAGTCCTCTTCATGGTCTAAAAACCCTTCCATTAGCTGCTCGATCACATCCTTTCGCTCCGAGAGAAAGGTGCCGAAGGAAATCAACACCTTGGGCCTTTTTTCTTTTTGTACTCGGGACCGTAAGGGCTCGGTTAATTCCTCGGGTTCAAAGCAGTAATGAAGATAGTAGGTAGGGACTTGCCCTTCCTCCCCCCTGGGTTCCCTCCCTTGGGAAAACCGGGGATAGTTAAACAGCACTCCCGCAGGAGAGCTTAGGGAAAGGGGGTTCTCGAAGAACCCTTCGGGGATTCCACGATGGGGAAAATGGTTACGGAAAACCTCGGCAAAAGCCTTTTGAAAACTGAGGTTTACTTGCTGTTGCTTATCTTTCAGTGCCCGCTTTTCCATTGCCGATGGTTCCACCACCGCCGGCCAATGCTCCGTCAATCCCCTATTCCCCCCTTTGGATTGGATGGTTCCCGGGTGGGGAGGACAGAAGGTGATAAAGGGTATTTCCAGACCGATCAGGGCCAAGGTGGCCCCGTAGGATAATTGATCCAGGATAAACCAATCCGGCTTCTCGGCTTTGTGCAACCTGCCAAGGGAGTCGATCAGCTCTTCGGGGTTGGAAAACATATCCCGTATGCGATGATCCCCCTGCGTGATCAGGGTTTTCACCGGTCCCTGGTAGGTGGCTTCAAAGAAGGCCTCCAGGCGCTTTTTTTCCTCGGCTTCCTGTTCGGTGTTTTTTGCGATCCCCCGGTTTTCATTTTTATTTACGTTGATCGGATAAAACCATAGACCGGCGGCTTCAATCTCTTGTCGAAAGCCTTCACTGCAGGCGATCCCCACTTGGACGCCCAGGGTTTTCAAGGCTTTTCCCAAGGTTTTTAAGGGTTGAAAATGGGAATAAAAAGGGGGACTTAGAATGATGATTTTTTTCTCAGTTCTTGCCATGGCTCAGCACCTCCCGGTAAAAGGCTGCAAATTTCAAGGAGATGGCTTCCATGGAATAACCCTCCCGTATGGTTCTTACGCTGTTCTCTTTTAGTTTCTCGGTTTTTTGTGGATGTTCTTTGAAAAATTCCATGGTTTTTACCAGACTTTCTTCCATGTCCGATGCCGTCTCCGTCCTGCCTAAAAAGCCGTTTTCCCCGTGACGGATGTAGGTGGACACCCCTCCGGCGGTAGGTCCCACCGCAACATAGCCTTCCACCATGGCTTCTAAAATGGCGATGCCGAACTCCTCTTTGCCGCTGGAGCAAAAGTACATATTGGGCAGATGGGCACCCCCCAGTTCATGGATTTTCCGTTCAATCAGCCGGACCGTGGTATTGGGTATCCCCGGTATATGGAGGTAACTGCCCAACAGTTCTTGATGCTTCGTTAAAAAGTCCCTTTCAAAGTGCAAAAAATCCCGCTCCCCTGCATTGGGTCTTTGAAAATTCCCGCCGATGATCACTAAGTTATATTTTTCATAGGCCCCGGACCGGTAAAAGGCTTGGAGTAGTTTTTGTTGGCCTTTCATGGGATGAAGTCTTCCCACGTTTAAAATAAAGGGCTTTTTCAGGTTTTTCGGATCAAGAGCGTAGCGGTGGTTTTTCGAGGTCAGGACCTTTTCAATATCGATCCCCTGTTTCGTGGGCAGATGAACATCGATCCCTTCACTGATCATTTCAAAAGGCTTGCTTGCCGGGATCCACCGAAGCTCGGGATAGTACTGCTCCAGTCTTTTTTTTGCTTTTTCTCCCCCGATGCCTAAGATCCCTCGACAAACCCCGATCATTTGCCTTCCCACTTCCGTTTTATGAATTTTTTCCATTCCCTCCCGGTAGTCATGGGGGATTACCCGATGGCTTGTTTCATCCCTCATGGAGCGCTGGGGGTCCGGGGTAAGGGTCAGCACCACCGGCCGTTTGCTCTCTGTTGCCAGCTTTGCCATAGCCAGGGACCCGTCATTTAAGTAGCGAACATGATAGATATTCGGATTGAGGTGAAATTTTTTGAGCACCACGGTGACCATGGCTTTTAAAAAACTGTGGCTCTCGATAAAGCTCCGATCCTCTCCCACATGAAAGGGGACGGCCAAGGCAAAGTGATCGGCATCCAATTCCTGGATCAGGGAGACGGGAGCAGATTCCAGGGAAACATCCTTCAAAAACAGGGTATATACTTTGCTGACATCCATGGAACGGGTCAGGGCTTTTCCCAGCTGCAGCAAAAAGGTGCTAAGACCGCCGCTGTCCCCTTTGCCGATTTGCAAGGGATTTCCCTGAAACAGAAACTGCATCAGGGAGAACTGCTCCGGCCGGTGTTCTAAGGGTTTGGCCTCTTGGAGCATGGCGGTGTGGGAAGCGTACTTTTTCAAGCCGGGATAGCCCTTTTGGGAGAAGGAAAAATATAATAGATAAACGTACAGTCCGAAGGCTTCCTTGGTTCCTGCCATAAACGCCTCCCGAAAGGGATATAAAATATCTTCCGAAACCAGGGGCTCTTCCACTTCAATGGACAGGGCCATCATAAAATACAATAGAGATACCCCTTTGGGATCCTTAGGATTCAGTCCCTTGAAGGCTTTAAGGTAAGGGCGGAAGGAGTAATGGTCCCTGGAAAAGTCCTGCAATAGGGCATTAAAAACATAGGGGTTCTCTAAGTAGGGAGACCGTAACAGGTCCAAGGGCTTCGGATACATGCCCTCTAATTTTTGTAAGGGGTGGGAAGATGCGATGATTTCTAACATCTCTCGTTCCCCGGGGGTCGCCGACATTTGGGTTAAAAATTCCTGGATAATCATTTTGATCCTTCCCTCCTGGGTTTTCATTTCTTTACTTATACCCCCGGCTCCGGAGAACATTCGGGATTTTTCATCTGTGGATAATTTTTTCTTTTTTTACCGGAAAAATCCCTTTGTTATACACATTTCCTGCACATATACACAGTCTTCAAATTTCCCCAAAAAAAGACGCTGATGATGGTTCTCAGCGTCCGTAAGCTTTATTGTGATAGCGGATCACCTCCGGGAATTTCCGTGATTCATGGCCCGCCACACCTTCTCCGGGGTGGCGGGAAGGGTTCGGATTCTCACTCCCACCGCCTGATGGATGGCTTCCGTAATTGCCGGGGCCACGGTGTTGATTACCACTTCACCGATGGATTTTGCCCCATAGGGTCCCGTAGCATCGCCTCCTTCGATGAGCTCCACATGGATGTTGTGGATATCCTTTCGGTTGGGAATTTTGTACTCCATAAAGGAGTTGGACTGCAACTTGCCTTTGGCATTTACCTTCACCTCTTCATACAAGGCCATACCGATGCCCTGCACAATGCCGCCCTCGCCTTGTACCCGAGCCAACATGGGATTGATGGCAGTACCGCAGTCCACCGCCCCCACAAAGTCCAACAAATCCACTTTTCCCGTATCCAAGTCCACCTCCACTTCCGCAAATCCCGCCATATAGGGGGGCGCCGCTTTTTTCGGCACAAAGGAACCCGTGGCGGTGAGCTGTTGATGGATCATGGAGTAGGTGATTTTCTTCGAGAAGGTCTCCAGGGAAATCCCCTTCCCGTTTTTGCTGAATACCCTCCCTTCTTCAAAGAAAATGTCCTGGGGATTTTCCTCCAATACCCTACCTCCGTACTCCTTTATCAGGGCCACCATGTTGCTACAGGCTTCAATGACGGCGTTTCCCGAAGTGTAGGTGGTGCTTGAGGCATAGGCCCCGCTGTCAAAGGGACTGACGTCGGTATCCGAGGCGTGGATATTGATTTTCTCCACGGAAACGTCCAGGGCCTCGGCGGCGATTTGACTCAGGATGGTATCACTTCCGGTGCCGATATCCGTGGCCCCCACCATCAGGGTAAAAAAACCGTCATCGTTGAGTTTGATCGTGGCTCCCGCCATGTCAATATTGGGCAGCCCCGAACCCTGTTGGGCGATGGCCATGCCCATGCCCCGGGCTTTTCCTTTCTTTCCCCGGGCCTCTTTCTCCGTAAGGATCCGGCGACGGCGGTCCTCCCAGGCAAAAATTTCTTTTCCCTTTTTCACACAGGCCTCCAGTTCGCAGCTGTCCATGTAAATGGGATCATCCCCGGATCCCTTGGTAATGATATTGTAAATCGGGGTGGTTTCCCCTTTTTTTATCATGTTCCTCTCCCGAAGTTCCACGGGATCCATCTGAAGGTTCTGGGCCAGTTCATTCACGGCGGACTCCAGGGCGAAGGTTCCCTGGGTTACTCCGAAACCTCTCAGGGCTCCCCCGGGAAGGTTGTTGGTGTATACCGCCTTTCCCTCAAAGCTACAGGCCCGAACCTTATTATACAGGGTCAGTACTTTTTTCCCCGCCGCCCCCACGGTGGTGTTGGCATGTTCCCCGTAGGCTCCGGTGTCGGAGAGAGCCTTCATTTTCATGCCTAGAATTTCCCCGTCCCTTGTGGCTCCCAGGGTGATATTAAATCCCATTTTATGCCGGGAGGTGGTGCCGGTGAATACTTCCTTTCGATTATAGACGATTTTGCTCGGTTTTCCCGTGATCTTCGTAATCAGTGCGGGATAAAATTCCCCATGGATGCTTTGCTTCGAGCCGAATCCGCCGCCGATCCGGGGTTTGATCACCCGAATTTTGCTCATGGGCATATCCAGGGCTCTGGACAGGGTTCTTCGAACATGGAAGGGAATCTGGGTGGAGGAAACCACCACCAATCGGCCGTAGGTATCCAGGTAACTGTAGGCTCTTTGGGTTTCCATCATGGCCTGGGCCTGGGCC
>CAZTIJ010000141.1:0-6123 GCA_964613365.1 uncultured Clostridiaceae bacterium
CTTTTCCGACGCCAATACCTCCGCGGTTAAAAAAGGAGAAAGTCTTGCCGATACCGTCCGGGTTTTGGATGATTACTGCGATGCTTTGGTGATGCGCCATCCCATGGAAGGAGCCCCGAAACTGGCTTCGGAATATGCTACGGTGCCGGTGATCAACGGCGGTGACGGAGGTCACCAACATCCCACCCAGACCTTAACGGATCTGATTACCATCAAACACGCCAAAGGCCGAATTGACAATTTAAAAATTGCCCTTTGCGGCGATCTTTTGTTCGGCCGTACGGTACACTCGTTGCTGAAAACCCTCAGTCGATTCGAAAACATTACCTTTTATCTGATCTCTCCGCCGGAGCTGAAAATCCCCAAACACCTGAAGGATTATTTGCTGCAAACCTATAACGTATCCATTTCCGAGTTTACGGATTTGGAGGACTGCATTGAGGATGCGGATATTTTGTATATGACCCGGATTCAAAAGGAGCGTTTCCTGAATGAAGAGGAATATATCCGTCTGCGGGACAGCTACATTCTCACCCGGGACAAACTCGCCGAGACAAAGAAGGATTTAATGGTGCTTCACCCCTTGCCCCGAAACAATGAAATCCACTATGACGTGGACGAGGACCCCCGGGCACAGTATTTTCAACAGGCCGCCTTCGGGGTTTATGTTCGGATGGCGTTAATATCAATCTTGTTGGAGGTGGCGGATCATGCTTAAGGTAACCGGTATTCAAAAAGGAATTGTCATCGATCATATTGCAAAGGGAAACGGCATCAAGATTTTCGAGAAGCTCAATCTTGCCAAGGTGGATTACCCGGTGGTCCTGTTAATCAATGTTTCCAGTAAAAAGCTGGGGCAAAAGGATATCATTAAAATCCAGGATAATGTGGATATTGATTTTACCATGCTAGGACTGATCGATCCCAAGGCTACGGTAAACATCATTGAAGATGAAAAAATCGTCTCGAAAAAGACTTTGGAAATCCCCAAGGAAGTCACGGGACTTTTCCAGTGTAAAAACCCCCGTTGCGTAACCTCCGTGGACGACTATGCCGTACCTCAGTTTACCCGGGTGGAAAACGGAAAAATTCAGTACCGTTGCCATTACTGCGAAGAACTTACGGAGTATAAGCTGTAATATTTCTTAAACCAACCCCCCTGTCCCTTTAAAAGGAAAAAGGCCTGAGAAATGATTCTCAGGCCTTTTTCCTTTTATCCAGTTTCGCTGTGGTCATTGCTATGGATTTCCTTAATGGATTTCCCTATAGGTTTCGTTGATACTGCACAGGCTTTTCCAGGCCTTGAAACCGCTCCCAAAGCTCCTTTAGGTCAATGTGCCGGGCGGTGTTTGAATGATAGCCCCCCACTTTAAAGGCAAACTCCACGGAAAATCCCAAAGTCAAGGCGATCAGAAGGGTTCCGAAACCCACCGGTCCTCCCATCAGGAAGCCGAGAAACAGTGCGGATCCTTCAATCACTCCCCGGATCAGCCAGACCGGCCGCCGGGTTTTTCGCACCAGCCCTTCCATCAGTCCGTCCCGGGGACCGGCCCCCAGTTCCACCCGAAGGTAAAAATAGGTTCCCCAGCCGATGAAAAATACGCCGATCAATATCATAACCACGGCAACCAGGGGATTCTCCGGCGTGGGGATGCTTACCAAGGCATCTAAAATATCAATAAACATACCGATAAAAACCATGTTCATAATACTGGCAAGGCCCGGAATCTGTCCCAGGAAAAAGGCTACGGTTAAGATTAAAAGCCCCATCAATTGGGTGGCCTGCCCCATGGTTATGGGAAAATAATTGGACAGTCCTACGTGAAAAACCCCCCAGGGTGCCATCCCCAGCCCCGCGTCCCGGGTAAGAAGGATTCCCACGGCAAAAAACACAAAACCTAAAAATAGGTTAGGACTTTTGATCAATATCTCTTTCACTGTTATCTTTCCGGCTTTTGTCATTTTCTTCCCTACTTTCTGCTCATAGTCCAAACTTTCATTGTAAAGGATGGCTCCCTGAAAGGCTCCCCTTTCTTTAGAGCTCCGAAATAATCTATCTTCATTATATCATGATTCCCCGGGATTTCAAGAGGGCTCAAATAATCAGTCTACCGGGAAAATTCCGAGAACGTCTAGGGATATGGAATTAATATATAATTATTTAATCTTTTTTGTTTATTCCCTTTTCCACCTGGGTATACCTAGTATTGTTAGCATTTACTATACTGAAAGGGGAAATGAAATATGCAGAAATATGTATGTGTACCATGTGGTTACGTTTATGATCCGGAGGTAGGCGATCCTGATGCAGGAATCGATCCCGGTACTTCCTTTGATGACTTACCGGAAGATTGGGTATGCCCTGTTTGCGGTGTAGACAAAAGCATGTTTGAGCCCGAGGAATAATAAAAAAAGATTATTCGCCATTCAAAGAAAAACCTTCTAAGATTTCCTTTCTTAGAAGGTTTTTTTAGCGACTCTACTTTTTATCTCCCGTGGGAAGAGCCCATGTTTTCAGTAATTTTGCCCCCTGAAAAAGCAGATAATAAAACACACCCAGGGTTATGATGAACAGCGTAAATCCAATCCCGGCCAAATGAACGTTTCCCGTGGTATTGGTATAAAACTCTACTAAATAGTAGGTCATGCCGGGGAAATAAAACATTCGCTCAATAATCACCAGACTGGAAAACATCATCACCAGAATAGCAGGAAAAGCTCCTAGAATTTCCAACAGTATCCCCCGGGAATAGTGTACCCGGAAAAGGCGGTAGGGACTGCATCCCTTCCCCCTTGCCACACGGATATAGGGCTCCTTAGCCATTTCCTGGATGGCCTCCGCCGTTGTCTTGGCAATATATGCTCCGGGAAGGATGGAGATCGCCAGGATGGGATAGATCATATTTAACCAGCTTTGGTAACCCGCATGGGGAATCGGAGACAGCTGGTTGCGATACAAATAGGATCCCAGGACCTGAATCCCCAGAACCACCAAAATCTCCGGCAGGGAAAAGGGCAGGATTTTTTGAAGGGTCTTGAAGGTCCCTTTTTTATGGGCTTTTTTCCGGTCCAACACTCCTTTTGGTACCCCCCACAGGAGCCCTAATAACAAACCGAAGAAAAACACCGTAAAACTTTTCAACCCGCTGACCCGAAGGAGGTTCCCTAAGCTTTGGTTGTCCAGGGGGACCTGAAAAATCCTTCCGCTGTACAGCAGGGAAAGATTTTCTCTCATATGTCCCCGGATTTCCTGCCAGGAAGTGTTGATCTGAAAATCCCCCTCATAATAATCCAGGTTGAAGTTCACGGGTATACTGGTGATCAGTGCCAGGGCCGTCACCAGCAACAGCAAAAATAATAGCTTTTTACAAACTCTTTTCCCAATTTCCCGCTGCAACTGTCTTTCCAAGGAAAACCCCTCCTTTTCTTCCCCTTCCTTTACTTGAAATGATCGGTCATGGTAAGCATATCCAAAACAAACTGCCCCTGTTGTTCCAGGAAGGTTTCATGGATATCCCCGGGATCCGGGGACTCATTTTCCATAAATGAATAATGTTCCTCACCGATGCCAATGGAGAACATGGAGCTCAAGGAAAGCCCGGCAATGGCTCCGCTGCCTCTTAAATTCATGGTTAAATGATACTTCATCCGGTTTCTATCCAGGGTGTTTTGCACATCATACATCAGTTGTTGAAACTGAATTTGTTGGGCTTTGGAGGTGTAGAGGCTGACCTGCAAACTGCGTTGGGATTCCCTGGGTATATAGCCCAGATCCACATAGCGATAATTCACCCGGTTCGTGGGGATGATGGGATTTCGCATATATCGATTGGGTTCTTCGATATTAACCCGGGATCCTTTGCCGTCCCAAAAAACAAACATCAGGGTCTCCTCCATCCCTTCCGGAGCTTCTGCCAAAATCTCCGCGAGGGTTAAAGCATTGGCAGCCCCCGTAGCCCTTGTGGGAGAAGTCCCTTTCTCTCCCCGGTAAATCCCGTCATAACGGGCGCCGATAATCACCAGGTTCTGCTTTTCCCTCCAGCCGTCGGGATCATTGATTTTTTCCCAGTTCTCTCCGGGTAAAATACCGATCAGGGTCTGTCCGTAATCACCCTCCCGGGAGGAAAAAACATAGGAATCCTCTTCGGGTTTTACCAATCCCACCCTCTCCATTTTTTCCTCAATGTATTCTTGTACCCCCTGTTGCCCTTCTTCCCGATCCAATAACTTTTCCAAGTGAAGCCGGGACTGTTGGCCGTCGAAGGAATAAGGACTTTGGGCCCCGGGGTAGATAATAAAGCCCAGAAGCAGTAAAACCGCCGTAGTCTTAAAGACTATGGGAAAGCGATATTTTTTAAATCGGGTGATCTGTTTTAAGTAAAGTCTCGGGGACAACTGATGAATTCCCTGCTGAATCCAGGAGACGATCCGGGACTCTCTTTTTTCAAACTCCTCCTTCAACCCTTCTCCCATAAGGTTAAAACCGGTGATCCCGATGAAGAAAAACAGTCCGGGGAATAAAACCAGCCAATAATGACCGGCCCGAATATCCACAGGGGCCCTTGCCAATAGGTTGGACCACTCGGCATTTACTGCGGTAAACCATTGGGGCGCTCCGTCTATCACCATGGCTCCCTGGCTGGGCCCGATGAAAATGCCCAAAATGCTTAACTGGGCCAGTAAAAACAGGACCAGGCCCATTTCCACAAAGCCCCAGCTGATCAGGGACGGGGTTAAATGGGGAAGGACGTTTTCCTTTAGGATCTGTCCCTGATGCTTCCCCAGGGCAACCTCCCCTTCAAGAAAGTCTTCCTGCATAATTTTTTCCGTCCGCTCTTCGATCTGCCTGGCCAGTTTGGGCCAGCCCACAATGGTCAGTACCGCCACAAAGATGGGCATAGCCTGGTTTAAGGGCAGGTTTTTAATGTATTCGATATTCAGGATAATAAAGCTGAATATCAAAGCGGGAATTGCGGTAAACAGTGTATTAAATACCTTTAACCCTCTGGAAAACAAGGAAAATCCCATGCCGGCCAATACGCCGATGGGAATGGCCACCAAAAATCGTAAAAGCACCGTAAGAACAACCGCCTTTAAGGTTGTATGGGTGCCATAAACCAGGCGGGTCCACAGGTCTCTTCCTACGCCGTCGGTGCCCATCCAGGCTTCAGGATTCGGTGGATGGGGCGGGCGATGATAGACTTTGACCGTTTCTCCGTCAACCTCCTGTTCTTCCACCTGGATTCGAGGTTGCTGGGTATTGGGATCCTGATCCGTAAACCAGTGGGGGAAAAATGCCATCATTCCTAAGCAAGCGGCGATGGCGGCCCCCATAAGCAAAGTCATGTTTATTTTTTTCATAATCTCCCTCCCTCGATGGGCCTACTCTTATCTTTCCATTCTCTGAAATCCCGATGTTTCCATCCTTTCAAGCAAATCCGGTAATAAATAATCATACAGGCTTTTCAGCCCCTGTTTTTTCCCTAAAAACTTAGCGGTAATCGGCGGAGCAAAATACAGGTTCAACAGGTGCATCAGCATCTTATCCACGGGGATTCCATCGATGAACAGTTTTTTTCTTATTCCTTCCAGGGTCAGTAAATGAAGCATTTCTCCCACAGTGGGAATATGGATCAAGTCCCGGGATGCCAGACCCCTTCTTTCAGCAATTTCGTGGTTTAGCCGAGAATCCTCCAAAATCTCTTCATACTCCTCGGGGAAAACATAGAGCAGGTCCGCCCGGGTATAGGGAAGTTCTTCGATCATTTCCTCCCCCCGGCGCAGGATGTGCTGCACAAACTTTGTAAAACTGTTGGCGTACTTTTCATCCTCCTTTGCGGTGTAGGCAAAAATGTATTGGATTCTCTCCTTGGGGGATTCACCCTTTTCTTTTTTTTCCTGCAGATCCAACCACAGCTTTCCGCAAAAATCATAGCCGTAGTAGGTGAACAGATGCTCCTTGGAAGGGAAGTAATTAAAAAAGGTTCCCCGGGAAATCCCCACTTCCTCACAAAGGACATCCACCGTGAGCTCCTCCTCCCGTTCCTCTTTGATGTATTGTAAGAACACCTGCAGGGTATCGTTCCGGGTTTTCGCAAACTTATACTCCCGCTGGGTTAACAG
>CAZTIJ010000142.1:0-6109 GCA_964613365.1 uncultured Clostridiaceae bacterium
GATGCGAAGAAGTTTTTGCTGAAAATGTTCGATGCCATGGATATTCCCGTCACCGTACATATCGAAAAGAAAGGGGATACCTTGGATATCGACTTGGAGGGGCCGAATATGGGCCTTCTGATCGGCAGAAGAGGCCAGACCCTGGATTCGATCCAGTATCTGCTTAGTTTGGCCATCAATAAGGATCGGGACCGATATGTGAAAGTTTATCTTGATACGGAAAACTATCGAAAAAAACGGGAAGAGACCTTAAAACGCCTGGCGAAAAAAATGGCGGACAAAGCGAAAAAAACCTACCGACCGGTTTATTTAGAGCCCATGAACCCTTACGAACGGAGAATTATCCACTCCACCTTGCAAAAAATTCCTGGGATTCAAACCTACAGCGAAGGAGAAGACCCCAATCGAAGAGTGATTATCGAACTCAAAAAGAAATAAACCAAAACCCAGTGAAAACTGGGTTTTTTATGTCCCGGAAACCGGAAATACAATTTTATTATTTATTTCCCGGGAAATGTATCAATAATTTGGTATAATGATAAAAGAGAGCAAGAACTGAAAAAAAAGAGGTGAAACCATGTATAGAGAAGAAACCATTACGGCGATATCCACACCCCTGGGAGAGGGTGGGATCGGAATCATTAAAATCAGCGGAGAAAAATCCCTGGAAATATTAAAGGGCCTATTCCTTACCAAGCATCACAATGAAAACAGGGAGTGGGAACCCAGAAAAATGTTTTACGGTTACGTACAAAATCCCGCAACGGGAGAGATGATCGATGAAGTGTTGGCGGTGTATATGAAAGCGCCCCATACCTATACAAAAGAGGATCTAGTGGAAATTCACTGCCACGGGGGGATGGTTCCCCTTCGGAAAATTTTGGAACTGGTGCTTTCCCGGGGGGCAGCCATGGCGGAAAGAGGAGAATTTACGAAAAGGGCCTTTGTAAACGGACGGCTGGACCTTTCCCAGGCCGAGGCGGTGATGGACTTAATCAGTGCGAAGACCGATGTTTCCCATGACCTGGCCCTCGGACAATTTGAAGGGATTCTTTCTCGGGAAGTACAGGAAATTCAAGGAATCCTAAAGGACATGTTGGCCCATATTGAAGTATCCATCGACTTTTCCGAAGAGGATATCGATGAAGTCACCATGGACCAGCTCCTGATCAAAAGCCAAAAGGCCAGGGAAAGCATTGAATCCCTCCTTCAATCGGCGAAAACCGGAAAAATCCTACGGGAAGGGTTGGTTACCGGGATCGTGGGAAAAACCAATGTGGGAAAATCCTCGTTGCTGAACGCCCTGCTTCGGGAAAACCGGGCCATTGTAACCGACATTCCCGGTACCACCCGGGATGTGATTGAAGAGCAGCTGAACATTCGGGGCATTCCCCTGAAAATCCTGGATACGGCGGGGATTCGGGACACCGAGGATGCGGTGGAAAAAATCGGGGTACAGCGGTCCCGGGAGATTTTTGAGCAATCGGATTTGGTCATCTTTATGATCGATGCGTCGAAGAAACTGGACCGGGAGGATTACGATTTTCTGGAAATCCTCAAGGATCGCAGAGCCCTGGTGGTGATCAATAAAACCGACTTAGCCGAGGCCGTGGACGGAGAAAAAATCAAGAAAATTATCGGGGACAAGAAATTGGTTCGCATATCCCTGTTGAAAAATAAAGGATTGGAAGGCCTGGAAGATGCCTTGGAAGAAATGGTGTATGAAGGAGAAGGGTTTGCAAAGGAACAGCCCTTTATTACCAACGCCCGTCATCAGCAAGCCATCACCCAGGGATTACAGAGTTTGCAGGAAGGCATGAAAGCTTTAAAAAATCGGATGCCTCTGGATTTTGTGGAGGTGGATTTTAAAAATGCCTGGGAAAGTCTGGGGGAGATCACGGGAGATACGGTATCCGAGGATATTTTAGATCACATATTTGAAAATTTCTGTATTGGAAAATAATTGGAGGAGAATTTTATGAATGATTACAACGGAGGGAATTATGATGTGGTGGTGGTCGGAGCGGGACACGCAGGATGCGAAGGGGCTCTGGCCGCTGCCCGCCTGGGGCTTAAAACCTTAATTCTAACCATTTCCTTGGAATCCGTGGCGATGATGGCCTGCAACCCGTCCATCGGAGGAACAGGAAAGGGCCACCTCGTCCGGGAGGTGGATGCCCTGGGTGGCGAGATGGGACTCAACATTGACAAAACCTTTATTCAGAGCAAGATGTTAAACACCGGAAAGGGACCGGCGGTTCACTCCCTTCGGGCCCAAGCGGATAAACTGCAGTACCATTTACGAATGAAACAAACCCTAGAGGAACAGGAAAACCTGACCCTGAAGCAAGGAGATGTCATCGATCTGATCATCGATGAAGGCAAAGCCCGTGGGGTGAGAACCCGTACCGGAGCTAGTTATTATGGAAAGACCGTGATTCTGGCCACGGGGGTTTACCTAAAAAGCCGGGTGTTCATGGGAGAGGTAAACTATGAAGCCGGCCCAGACGGACTGGCCACCACCCGGGAACTATCAGAAAAACTGAGGCATTACGGGTGCAATATGAGACGTTTTAAAACCGGTACCCCTGCCAGGATACATGGCAATTCCGTGGATTTCGATAAAATGACGGAGCAGGAGGGGGATCCCAAGATTACCCCCTTTTCCTTTATGAATGAGGATTTGGCCATGGACCAGATTTCCTGCTGGCTTACCCGCACCACGGAGGCAACCAAGACAATCATTGAAGATAACATTCACCGTTCCTCCATGTATCGGGGGGATATGGAAAGTGTCGGGCCCAGGTACTGTCCCTCCATTGAGGACAAAATTGTTCGATTTACGGATAAAGCCACCCACCAGCTGTTCTTAGAGCCGGAGGGGGTGCATACCAAGGAAATGTATTTGCAAGGAATGTCCTCCAGTCTGCCCGAAGAGATACAAGAGGCGATGATCCGTTCCGTTACCGGATTGGAAGGGGCAGAAATTATGCGCCCGGCCTATGCCATCGAATACGATTGCATCGATCCCACGGATCTACAGCTTACCCTGGAGACCAAAAGCATCGAAAATCTTTACAGCGCCGGACAGTTCAACGGTTCCTCCGGCTATGAAGAAGCGGCGGCTCAGGGACTGGTTGCGGGGATCAATGCCTCCATGAAAATTTTGGGGAAGGAACCCTTGATCCTGGACCGGTCGGAGGCCTATATCGGCGTGTTGATCGATGACCTGGTGACCAAGGGAACCAATGAACCCTACCGGATGATGACCTCCCGGGCGGAATACCGTTTGGTACTGAGACAGGACAACGCGGACCTGCGCCTGACGGAAAAAGGCTACGGTCTCGGTCTGGTTCAGGAAAAGCGTTATCAACGGCTGCTGATCAAAAAAGAAGCGATCGAAAAAGAACTGCAGCGCCTGAAAAAGAAGAAAACCCCTGCGGGTAACATCAACCCCATCCTGGAGGAGATCGGCTCTTCCAAAGTGGAGAACACCTTAAGCTTTTACGATTTGCTGAAACGGCCGGAAATTAATTATCAAGTGATTGAGCCCCTGTATCCCGAATCGAAAGCCTTAATGGGGGATGTAAAGGATCAGTGTGAAGTGATTATTAAATACGACGGCTACATTAAAAAGCAGCTGCGGCAGATCGAACAGTTTAAAAAGCTGGAAAACAAACGGATTCCCGATGATGTGGATTATGAACAAATTGACAGCCTGAGAATGGAAGCGAAACAAAAGCTTAAAAGCATTCGCCCCCACTCCGTGGGACAGGCATCCCGAATTTCCGGAGTTTCCCCGGCGGATATCTCCGTATTGCTGGTTTATCTGGAACAGCGAAAAAGGGGGAATCGTAATGTTTAAAGACACCTTGGCCCAGGGGTATCAACAAATGTTTCATAAAACCCTCCCTAAGGAGGAGATGGAAAAGCTCCACAGCTTTAAGGAAGAACTTTTATACTGGAACGAACGAATGAATTTGACGGCCATCACCGATGAAAAGGAAATAGCCATCAAGCATATGCTGGACTCCTTATCCCCTCTTAAGGATCCGGAGTTTATGAAAGAGGGCAAAGTCATCGATATCGGCACCGGCGCCGGATTTCCCGGGATCCCGCTGAAAATCATGAATCCCGCCCTGGAGGTGACCCTGTTGGATTCCCTGAAAAAACGGTTGACCTTCCTGGATGGGGTCATTGAACAGTTACAACTTAACAAGATTCGAACCCTCCATGGACGGGCCGAGGATTACGGTCGGGATCCGGAACATCGGGAAAGATATGATTACGGGGTTTCCCGAGCCGTGGCCAGGATGCCCGTGCTCTTGGAACTTGCCCTGCCCTTTATTAAGGTGGGAGGATTTTTCATCTGTCAAAAAGGTCCCGGGGTCAAAGAGGAACTGGAGGCTTCCCCCAAGGCGTTAAAGATCCTAGGAGGAGAGGTCCAAAGCATTGAGGAAGTGGCCCTTCCCTTTGTGGATCGGGGACATCATTTGATCATTATAAAAAAAGTGGCAAAAACACCGAAGAAATATCCAAGACAGGCGGGAAAACCGGGTAAGAACCCGCTTTAAACCATAAAAATCAGGATTTCTTATACACCGACGGATCACAGGTTTCACGTGAAACACCGGGGGCCAGGCTTTATCCATGGGCAAAAACCGTTTCACCATAAAAAGAAAACCCCGAAGGAAAGAAGGAAAAAGTCATCGGTGTATCGAATCTTTAATAGATAAGACTTTAATAAAACGGAGGAGTATGTATGGAACAAAAATATGTGATGGAGATCCCCATTGAAAAGATCATACCAAACCCTTATCAACCACGGAAAGAATTTTTTCAGGAGAGCCTTAAGGAGTTGAGTGCATCCATTGAAAGTTATGGAGTCATACAGCCCATCAGTGTGCGAAAAATCGGCAAGGAAAAATACGAGCTGGTGGCCGGAGAACGAAGGCTGAAAGCCGCAAAACTTGCGAATTTACCCACGGTTCCGGCGATCATCCAGGACCAGTTGGACGACAAAGGGTCGGCGGTGTTGGCGGTGATTGAAAACCTCCAAAGAGAAGATTTGAACTTTATCGAAGAGGCCAAAGGCTATGAACATCTGTTATCCGATCATGGATTTACCCAAAAGGAACTGGCCCAAAAAATCGGCAAAAACCAATCCACCATTGCCAACAAAATCCGAATCCTTCGTTTGCCTCCGGAACTGTTGCGGCGAATTGTGGAACAGGGCTTAACGGAACGCCACGGAAGGGCGCTGTTAAAGCTTCCCGATGAAGAGCTGCGAAAAATGACCTTGGATCAGATCATCAAGGAGGATTTCACGGTGAAACGCACGGAAGAGCTGGTCCAGGAAATCCTTCAAGAAATTCAGCAGGAGAAAATCGAGGTTTCGGAAGAAGAAAAACAGACGGATCCCGGGGAAGAGAAAGAAGAAGAGGGAACCGGGGATGAGACCCCGACCCCGGAGGAGAAAAAAACCCATAGCCGGGTAAAGGCCTTTATGAATTATAAAATATATATCAATACCATTAAAGAGGCCTACCGGGCCATTAGGGAAAAACAGGAGGGGGCGGAAATCCGGGAAGAGGATAAGGGCGAGTTTATCGAAGTGATTTTAAAGATACCGAAAAAGTAAGGATGTGGGAGAACCCATTGGGCAAACTGATTAATAAAGGGGCGAGTGCTTTGGCAAAAACGATTGCGATTTTTAATCAAAAGGGAGGCGTGGGAAAAACCACGACCAATGTCAACTTAAGTGCATCCATTGCGGAAAAAGGAAATCGAGTACTGGTAATTGATATTGATCCCCAGGGAAACACAACCAGCGGCTTCGGTCTTCATAAGGATCAATTTCAACGAAACATCTATGACGTGATTATCAATGAAGAGTCCCTGGAGGCCGTGGTGGTGGAGACGGAGTTTGAGAGGGTTTCCCTTGTGCCCGCCAGCGGCAAACTTGCAGGGGCGGAAATTGAATTGGCCCAGGGAGAGAATCGGGAACTTCGATTGAAAAACGCCCTGGAGCATTTTGACCAGAACTTTGATTACATCTTTATTGACTGTCCGCCCTCTTTGGGACTACTGACCATCAATGCCCTGTCGG
>CAZTIJ010000143.1:0-6102 GCA_964613365.1 uncultured Clostridiaceae bacterium
ATCTCCAACGGTTACGGGGATCTAAAGGAAAAAACCTTCCGAATTGCCCATATGGCCGATACCACCATGGAGGAAGTAAAAGAGCTGTTGGGGGTTATTGAAGAGCTGATCTCTTAGGCGCTTTAAGGATTTACAGTAGGAACCATAACAGAAAACGGAGGCGATCAAATGATTAAAATACTTGCGAACGATAAGATCGATGAAGCGTCCATACAAACCCTTAAGGGTATGAACATCGACGTGACGGAAGACCACTACGATTTTAAAAAGCTGAAGGAAAAAATCAAGGATTTCGACGGAATCATTGTCCGCTCCGCTACGAAGGTAACGAAAGAGGTGCTGGAGAGCGCCTTAGAAACGGGAAAGTTGAAACTGATCATTCGTGCAGGGGTTGGACTGGACAATATCGATAAAGCCTTTGCCGAAGAAAAGGGCATAACGGTGAAAAATACTCCCGATGCCAGCACCACTGCAGTGGGAGAACTGGCTGTGGGACACATGCTAAGTCTTGCCAGGCATCTTCACCAATCCAATGTGACCATGCGGGAAGGAAAATGGCTGAAAAAACAGTACACCGGTATGGAGTTGGAAGGGAAGACCCTGGGGATTATCGGTTTCGGACGAATGGGCCGTGCCACGGCGAAAAAAGCCTATGGTCTCGGAATGAAAGTCGCTTATACCAAACGGTCGGGCCCAGTGGAGGGCTACGAGCACTATCAGTACCTTTCAAAGGAAGAACTGTTGGAAACCGCCGATGTTATCAGCATCCACGCCCCATATAATCCCGAGGTGGGGGCGATCCTCGATGAAAAGGCCTTTGATAGGATGAAGGACGGAGTCTATATCATCAATTGCGCAAGAGGCGGTGTGCTTTCGGAAGAGGCCCTCTTAAAAGCGTTGGACAGAGGAAAGGTTGCCGCGGCAGCCCTGGATGTGTTTGAGGAGGAACCGCTGGAAAAAGAGGAAATCTACAATCATGAAAGAATCTCTCTCAGTCCCCATATCGGTGCCGCCACGGACGAAGCCCAGGAAAAAATCGGAAAAGAGATTGTGAAAATCGCAAAAGATTTTTTTGATCTCTAAGTTTTCTCACGAGGACAACGAGTTTCTTGGAGAAGAGAAGCAATAGGATGTGAAGTTGTTTTGGAATCCGATGAAAGTATCAAAGGTGATTGAAACAAACCTGATACAAATCAGAAAAAAAGGAGTGAGTTTTATGGCAGTAGTAAAACCCTTTGCAGCGGTGAGGCCCAAGGCCGAGAAGGCAGAGGAGGTATCGGCTCTTCCCTACGACGTGATGAATCGGAAGGAAGCGGCGGAGATGGCCCAGGGCAAGCCCGATAGCTTCCTTAGGGTCAGTCGATCGGAAATTGATTTGGATGAAGAGGTCAGTTCCTATGATCCGAAAGTCTACCAAAAGGCCCGGGAGAATTTAATGGACATGATGGGGCGCCGGGTGTTGATCAAGGATCAAGAAGCGAAGTTTTATATTTATCGCCAGATTATGAACGGACGCGCCCAGACGGGGATTGTGGCCAGAGCCTCTGTGGATGATTATCTCAATGATGTGATCAAAAAGCATGAACACACCCGGCCGGAAAAGGAAAAGGACCGGATCAATCATTTTGACGTAACCAATGCCAATACGGAGCCTGTGTTTTTCGCCTATCGATCCCAAGAGAAAATAAACGAAATCCTGGAGGAGTGGATCGACAAGAATAGGCCGGTATACGACTTCGTGTCGGAAGATCAGATTCGCCATCAACTGTGGCTGGTGGATCGAAGAGGAGTGATCGAGACCCTGGAAGCGCTTTTCCGGGAAGTGCCGAATCTTTATATAGCCGATGGACACCACCGCACAGCCTCAGCAGCGAAGGTAGCTTTAGCAAGACGGGAAGAAAACCCGGATTACACCGGAGAGGAACCTTTCAACTATATGATGGCGGTGATCTTTCCCCAGGAAGAGCTTCTGATTATGGATTACAACCGGGTGGTGAAGGACTTAAACGGCCACAGTACCCGGGAGTTCCTGGAGAAAATCCAAGAGAATTTCGAACTGGAGCAGGTGCCCGGCAATGAAGCCTACAGGCCTGAAAAAGTCCATCGGTTTGGAATGTATCTGGAGAACCGGTGGTACAAACTTACGGCGAAGGATCGGGTGATAGATGATAAGGATCCCGTTAAGCGCTTGGACGTCAGTATTCTTCAAGAGAATCTGTTGCATCCTGTGCTGGGCATCGAAAATCCCCGTACCGATCAACGAATCGATTTTGTGGGAGGCATCCGCGGTCTGAAGGAGCTGGAAAATCGAGTTGCAAAGGATATGAAAGTAGCCTTTTCCATGTACCCCACCCCCATCGAGGACCTCTTTGCCATCTCCGATGCCGGGGAAGTGATGCCGCCGAAGTCCACATGGTTTGAACCCAAACTTCGTAGCGGTCTGTTTGTCTATCTCTTAGAAGAGTAGCGTGGAAAATGTACCACGGGGTCTGACCCCCTGGTACATTTTTGTTTACGTCCATAAAGATTGTGGTAAAAATAGAATTAGAAAGAGTAAGGGAAGAGAGGTGGACTGCTTGCTGGTAAAAGAACAACAAAAATTGATGATCGTAATTATCATTATCCTGGTCGTGTTGACCGTCGGAACCATCGGTTATCAGATATTACTGGATGTAAGCTTTGTGGACGCCCTTTATATGACGGTAATTACCATATCTACGGTGGGTTACACCGAAGTGGGGGAGATGACGGACCCGGCGAAATATTTTTCCATGCTGATCATTGTCATGGGACTGGGTACCGTGGGTTATGCCGTCACCTCGGCGGTGGGCCTGTTATTGGAGGGAACCTTCAAAGAATCCTGGAGGAGGCGAAAGATGGATAAAAGAATCAGTGAATTAAAAGATCACTACATACTTTGCGGAGCGGGAGAGACGGGGCAAAGTGTAATTAAGCAATTTGAAAACAGCAAGGTGGACTTTGTGGTCATTGAAATCAGGGAAAAGATCGTAAGGGAACTGGAAGAGCGGGGAATACCGGTGATCCAGGGGGATGGAACCCATGAAGAGGATTTGGAAAAAGCTCGGATTTATTACGCCAAGGGTCTGGTTTCCAGTCTTCCTAAGGATTCCGCCAACGTCTTTGCAGTGCTGACCGCGAGGCAGATGAATCCCAAGCTTTACATTGTTTCCAGATCCGTGGAAAGCACCTCCCGGGAAAAACTCAAGAAAGCCGGGGCAAACAATACCATTTCCCCTAATGTCATCGGAGGGATGCGTATGGCCTCCTTTGTGATCCGACCTTCCATCATTTCCTTTTTGGATATCATCACCCATGCCGGGGATGTGGTGCTGGACTTGGAAGATGTGGTGATCTGTGAAGGCACCAGCTTAAGGGGACAGAGCTTAAAGGAGGCGAAAATTCCTGAGCGCACCGGGTTGATTGTTCTGGCGATACGAAAAACCGGTGAAGAGCAGCCGCGGCTCAACCCCAGCTCTGATGAAATACTGGAAAAAGGAGATTCGATGATTGTTCTCGGGAAGGAAGAGCAGGTAAACGAACTAAGAGAGATTGCCTGTGATGACGGAAAGAGGGACCCGATGCAGCGGTTGGAGTATATAAGAAAAAATACGGATGAGGAGAAATCCGCCGAGGATTAAAAAGGACAGTGGGCACTTCAGCCCACTGTCCTTTGTAAGGGTGAAAAAACTAAAAGATAAGGATGTGTAGGAAACCTCTGAACACAATTCCGATCACCGCGGCGATGATCGCCGGTCGTGCCACCTTGGCCACGCGAGGGCCGGTAGCCATAAGTACGGCCAGTCCCACGGGATCCAGGGGGTTTAGGGTAAAACCCGCCATCCGGTTCAGTTCCGAGACCGTCATTAACCCTTCGTCCATAATATCCAGGATAATGGCCATCATTGCGGTACCGCCGGCAATAAACTTGGTGACAATGGGAAGGACAGCAATGCTTGGAATACCGATCCGGGTTAACAGAGGCGCCATAATGGTTTCCAAAACCCCGATAATGCCGGCCATTTCAAAGATGTTCACCATTAAAATCGCCAGAATCAATGGAGGGATGGACTTTAACGTGATTTGCAGCCCTTCTTCCCCTCCTTTAAACAGCAGGGGAATGAACTTCTTTTTTTGTCGCGGGGTGTCCTCTTCGCTATCAGAGGCGGAGTCATCATCGGCGGCAGGATTATGTAGATCCAGCTTCACACACATTTTAAAGGCAATAAAGCTCGCCAACAGTCCGGCGGGGATGGATGTCAGGATGTTAATGGGCAGATTGAGCCCAACGGCCACCAGGGGAAACGTAGCATTGGCCTGGGCCATAACGAGAATTGCGGAAAGGGTTGCGGCAATTCTGGCATCACTGATGGAAGGCCGTACTTCCATAACTTTCAGGGTCGCCACCGGAGCGGCAAAGGAAATAAACAGAATTTGAATCAGGGCAAAGACCCCAAGTCCCGGGAGGCCGAAAATCAGAAGCAGTGGAGAAAAAACCACGGCGACTTTGTTTAAAACATTTTTTTCCTCCAAAACTTTCATGATGGCCATCATGGTCACCATGATGGGCATGATCAGGTACAGGGATAAGTCGATGCCACGGGCACCGGAATCTAAAATCATGTCAATTATTTCTTGCAAGGGAGCACCACCTTCTTAAGTTTGAAACGGCTAATAAAAATCATTACCGAGGGAAAAATATCATTCCCTATAAATATAGCAAATATCCCCTGGGATGACAATGAAAACATGGGGAAAAGCACAAAAAAACAGGCAAATAGAAGGGGGATCCATTTGCCTGTTTCCATATTCCTTTTTTGTCCATCAAGGCCAGTCAGGTTAAGCTAAGCTAAGCTTAGCAGTTTGCTTCTGTTTCTAGGTAGTGCTAATGCCTACAGTACAACTCCGCCGTCTACGGAAAGTACCGTACCGGTTACGAAACGAGCTTCGTCGGAAGCCAGGAATAGGCATGCGTTTGCAATGTCTTCAGGCTCTCCCAATCGTCCAAGAGGGGCTTTTTCCCGCATCATGTCCAGTACATTGTCGGGCATTTTTTCTGTCATCTCCGTCATGATAAATCCGGGAGCCACAGCATTTACCGTAACGTTCTTTCGACCCACTTCCTTGGCCATGGATTTTGTCATTCCGATGACCCCGGATTTGGTGGCCGCATAGTTTACCTGGCCGAAGTTTCCGTATAGTCCTACTACGGAAGAGATATTAATAATGGATCCGGTTTTCTTATCCCGCATGATTTTTACCGCTTCCTGAGCGCAATTGAATACACCTTTCAGGTTTACGTTAATCACCGCGTCCCACTGCTCTTCCTTCATTTTATATAGCTGAGCATCTTGAGTGATTCCTGCGTTGTTTACCAGGATGTCCAGAGTTCCGTGCTCTTTTACGATGGTTTCAAATACTTCTTGAACCCGGGCCCGATCGGTTACGTCCATAGCATATCCTACGGCGTCACCGTACTGCTTCATCTCTTCGATGGATTTGTTGACGCCTTCTTCATCTCGGTCGATCAGTACAACCTTGGCACCTTCTTCTAAGTATTTCTTCGCTACGGCGTTTCCAATACCTCGGCTGGATCCTGTTACCATTGCTACTTTTCCTTGTAATCTCATAAATATATACCTCCTAATGTTATTTGGATAAAAGAGGACGATTCTCTTTTATCTTTTTTTCCAACTGGCAAATGCTATGCCTTCGCCCTACCACTTACTTAAGGCTTTCGAGGGAACCGTCCCCCCGAAGAATCCTATTGCTGATTATACCAATCCGATGGAGCCTAAAATGATTCCGGCAATTACTGCGGCGATAGGGATCAATGATCCGACCACAAAGATTTCCTTATAGGAGTCCTTATGGGTCATGGCCGTTACCGCAAGCAAGGTAAGCACCGCGCCGTTATGGGGCAGGGTGTCCAGTCCGCCGGAGGACATGGAAGCAATTCGATGGAAGGCTTCCGGTGGAATGCCCGTTGCCTGTGCAATTTGCAGATACTGATCGCCTAAGGCGGCCAAGGCAATGCCCATACCACCGGAGGCGGAACCTGTGGCTCCTGCAAGGATGTTAACG
>CAZTIJ010000144.1:0-6091 GCA_964613365.1 uncultured Clostridiaceae bacterium
TCACCTCCGAGGTGGAGCTGCTGATTTCCTGGAAGGAGGCCATAAAGGTTTCCATATCGCTTTTGATGTTGGATACCTCGTTGAAATTATTCTCGATCAGGTTCTTGATTTTTCCTGAAGCCTTGGGGATCTCCTTCATGGAGGCGTTGGTTTCTTCAATGCTTTTCAAACTTTCCGATGAAGTCTCTTCAATTTCCTTTCGAAAGACTTGAAACTCCGAAAGACTGCTTTTGGTATTTTCCGCAAGCTTACGAATCTCCTCGGAAACCACGGCAAAGCCTTTGCCTGCCTCTCCGGCCCTGGCGGCTTCAATACTGGCATTTAAAGCCAGAAGATTGGTCTGGTCCGCGATGTTTTCAATAACTTCTATGATACTGCCGATTTCATTCATTTTACTCAACAGGTCTTTTAAATTCTTATTCACCGCCTCATTGCCTTTGGTCACCTTGCCGCAAACCTTGCCCATGGCATCGACGCTATCCGTATTTTCTTCGTTGTTCTCCACAATTTTATCGATATGTAGTAAAATATCCTCGGCGGTTTTTACGTTATCCTCGATGGCGTTGTTGATCTCGTTCATGGACGCCGTGGTCTGTTGGGAAAAGGCGGAGGTGGATTCCGTCTGGGTTTCCAGTTTCTGCATCATCTCCTCGATCTCTTCAATGGTGTAGGTGATATCCACTTCGATGTTCCCCAGGGATGCACTCAGGCCGATGGTGTCCAAAAGATACTGTTTCGCATCCTCCCGAAGTCCCTTTAAATCTTCTAATTTTCGTCGCAGGGGCTTGAGCTCGTCAATGGACGGACTGAAATCCCGGTTTGCCAGTAGTCCCTGTACTTCTTTTTTATATTTGGTATTAATCATATAGTAACCCTCCTGATACAGTAGTTTTCAATGCTGCCTAGGTATTTATACCTGATTATTTTCCTCTCAAACATCTTTTTGATATTTTTTTCGGGTCCCTCAATTTTGGACACAAAGTGACACAAAGGGGACGGAGGTGTTTGAGTCATTGGATGACTCAAACACCTCCGTCCCCTTTGTGTCACCCTTTGGAGAATATTATCGGTTGTTTCGGGTAAATAATTAATAACCATTGATACATGTCCGGTAAAAGATCAACCGAGAAAGGAGGATACTATGCTAAAGGGTACAATATTCTTTCTTGTTCTTGCCATAATTTCCGGTCTCTTCGGACTGGGAATCATTGCCACCACTGCCACTGGGATTGCAAGAATTCTCTTTTTCATATTCTTGGTCCTAGCCCTTGCCAGTTTTCTACGCCATAAAAAACAGGGGTTTTGACAAAAATCATGACAGGGGACGGATTTTTCCTCCGTCCCCCAAAAATCCTGATTAGGCCTTTTCTTCCCCTTCTGTTATCCCTTCGTTATCCGAGCTGGACTGTGACGTCTTGCCTTGCCTTCTAAAATCCGGACGATACCACTGCCAGATGCTTATCCCGTCAGCCAGTTCCACATCCTTCAGTGTGAAGTCCGCCCTCATCATCGCCGATAGAATCGTGGCGTTCACCGAAGTCAGTCCCCGACGTTTTTGTAGCCAGTTGGTCTGGATTTTCATCGACTGGATCTGTTTTCGCCTAAGCAGTACCGTGGTCCGGGCAAACAATCGATACCGAAGAATCAGACCGTCTCCTTCCATGCGGTAGCCGCCGTCCCTGTACCGAAGGTCACCGAAGACCGCCGATAGGGGAAAGATGCCCATGGCCAGCCAGATCAAGTTTCCCGGTATCAGGTAAAAGGCTATGGGAAGGGGCAAAAGAGGCAGCAGCGAGCGGATCCAATACCGCCTTCGTGCCCGTTTCGGCAGAGGGATAAGCTCGGTGGCGTAGGTTCTTTCCGGGGCGATGAGCTGCAGAAATTCTTCAAGCTCCCGGCGGTGGATCAAGGGATGGACCGTGGTGGTAAACCCTTCCTCCTGGGAGGCGCCCCCGGCCACCTCCAGCTGGACTGTGGCGTAACCAAAGGGCTGTCTTAAAATCCCCTCGGTGATTCGAATCCCTTGGATCCGATGAGTTTTAACCGACAGTTCTTTTTGTTCCAATAGTCCCCGGCGGATCTGAATCTCCTTTTCTCCTTTATCCACACGAAACTCCCCGTAGGCAATGATAAAACGCAGAATGGATATGATCCAGGCCACCAAAAAGGCGATAAAAACCAGGGACAACACCACGGTTACCCCCGTTCGCTGAAAGAATCCGAAGAATTGATTCAACCATTCCTCCGGCACCAGAGCCATTCCCTGGCCAAAAATCACCCCGATAAAAGACAGGATCACCCCGATGCCTCCGGAGGTCAACCCCGCCAGGGCCAGGCGACGATAACTTACCCGATAGCCCCGGCTTTCTTCCCCTGCACCGTCATCGGAAGGCGTCCCCGGGGTCTTCGATGAAACCCCTTCTGCTTCGGTAGAAGGCCCAGCCTCCCCGGCATCGAAATCCTCCTTCTCTCCTTCCTGTTTCAGCACTTCCCGCAGGCGACCGGCCTTTTTACGATCCACGGCCTCAATGTCGATCTCCGGTTCCTTATAGCCCCCGGCGGTTTCGATCTGTAGGGTCACAAGATCCAGCAGCCGGTACAGAACATTGGCTTTGTAGTTCACCGTCTGTACCCGTTCCTTTTTGATGAATCGTTCCTTTTTCACAAAAATACCCGAACGGATATGGAGCACGCCGTCCGTATAATCATAGGTAAAGAAAAACCACCGCAAAAATCCCGCTACAAGACTGAGTACTAAAAAAGCCAGCACAAAATACAAACTGTAGCGGTTCTCAAACAAGCCCTCCGCCCGGCGAAGCTGAAAGCTCACGGCAAAAATCATGGGCAGCAAAAATCCCCGCAGCTGTTTGAAAAATCCGGTAAAGATCATAATGGGATGGGCCCGTTCAGCATTAAACATCCTCATCACTCACCCTTGCCAGAGAGGAGATCAGATCCCGAAGTTCCAGGGCCCGGGTCATCTTCAGCGCCGGGATTTTATGGGTGCTCCCCGCCGTGGAGATGGACAGGGTGGCCAGTTTAAAATACCGGAGGATCGGCCCCTGCTCCGTATCCACATGCTGAATTCTTGCCATGGGTACCAGACTTCTTCGAATCACGATGATACCGTATTGAATGTCCACCTCGTGTTCCCGGATCTCGTAGCACCAGTAGCGCATCCGTATGGCCGGAATGATGCCGATGGAGAAAATCCCTGCCACCACCGCAATCCCTGCGAGGATATAGCCGATCCAATGGGGAAAGGGTCCGAAGAAGCGGGACAGTATATAAAAGGCCGCGGTTATCACCAGGAGGAGCGCAACGTATACCCCACCGGTTACCCTCCAGGCCTTGGCCGCCTTTTGATCAATTTTTTCCTTTGGTTTTTGATAATCCATCCTATCACATCCTTACTATGTATTTTTTTGGTCGTGTTTTTGAAGTTGAAAACAGCTATCCTCCGTGCTAAAATTTATAAGTACTGCGGAAACAGACCCTCATTCCGTACTAAACCCCCGGCACATTATCATTATACACCGGAGGCGACCTTTGTAACACCGTAACCATAAATTTATCCATTAGGAGGCGACACAATGATCACATGGGACAAACATTATGAACTGGGCATTCAAAGCATTGATAATCAACACAAAGAGCTGGTCCGCATCGCGGGAGAACTGTCCACCCTGCTTACGGAAGCCGCTGAAGAGGATGACATCTACGACGAGATGGTCCGCCTGATTGAAGAGCTTCGAGACTATACGACGGTGCATTTTGAGTTTGAGGAAGCCCTGTTTGAAAAGCACGGCTACCCCCACGCCGAAGAACATGCCTTAGAGCACAGCCGTCTTATTGAAGAGATCAACGGACTGGATCTGCTGGCGGTGGATGAAGATCAGGTGGCCTACGGCAAAAAGATCCTCAATATGCTGATCACCTGGGTATTTAAGCACATTTCCGGATCGGATTTCAAATACCGGGATTATCTGATGGAAAAGGGCGTAAAATAAAGGCCCTCAACGGGCAAACAGGTTTTTGATCAGGTTGAACACTCCGATGGGAACGTAGAGCACCCCGGCTACGGAAAGGAAAAAGACCAGCCAAAGAAGGGTTCGTACATAACCTGTGATTCCGGGATTCTTCAAAATATATTCCACCAGGGTTAACAGAATCCCAAACCCTATGCCCTTTACAATCATCAGGATACTTTTCTTCAAATCATGGCTGACCTCCATGGCCACCCGCTTTCTGTATTCTTCCGACTCCTGCTTCATAAGATTTTCATCCTCCAGCTGACGAAGTTTGTGCATCGTATTGTATTTCCAAAACATGTTCACAGCTCCTTTCCTCATGACTCAAAGACTCAAAGGTGACTCAAAGGGGACTGACTCAAAGGGGACGGAGGTGTTTGAGTCATCGGATGGCTCAAATACCTCCGTCCCCTTCGGTTTTGCCTTCGATTTTCTTCTGTGGTCCTAGACCAATGGCCAAGGTCACCCCCACAAAGAGGCCCAGCAAAGACTGATAAAAGAACATCCCGCCGGAAAAGGGAATCCGATTCTGTAAAGCAATCATCCCGACACAGTATACCAACGTAAGGACGGTAAAAACCTTGGCAATGACCACAAAACGGCTTTGCCCCGAAAAATCCGCGAAGTCCTTGAAAAATTTTTTCAACGGCGCCGAAGAGGAGCGAAGGTTTGTGAAGCCGGTCCATACCTGCTTAAACATAAAAACACTTATTATTCCGGTAATGATCAACAGTCTGGTTAGCATATGCACATAGGCGAAGGTTCCTTCCTTGGGCGTATCCCAACCGTTTACCATCATAATGCTGTTGATTACGGTGATGACCAAAAAAGCGGTGCAGATATCCTCTAACGGTTTTCCCCTCTTCTTCCCGGTGCCTTCCTTTGTCATCCCCCGGTCACCCTTTAGGAACTTTCCTTGACTTTCTTTCACCCTTTTTTTATGTGGAGCCAGCAGATGATATCCCCCGACGAACAGAAGATACACCCCGTAACCGTATAAAATGCTTTTTACCAGATCCCCATAGGCGTCGGGATGCAACTCGATAAATTGTCCCGCGGTCCATAGGACCCCAAGGGCGGCGGTGATAATCCCCAGTAACACCACCGCATTTTTTCCGATTTTTCTTATCAAAACTTTAGCCATTTCCTTCCTCCCTTATCCCTCCAGAGTCAAATCCCCCAAAGAATCGTTTTTTTCCCGGTAAATTCCCTTATGCTTTTTCCGTGTTTCCACATACAGATTTCCATAGGACCAAGCCATGGCCCAGAAAAATCCCCCGACCACATCGGTGAAAAAATGTCGGCCGTTTAAGATCTGCTCCAGGCCCACCAAGGCGATCAACACTCCCGCTACCCCCAGTATTCCCGGGGATCGTCCTGCATTTTTACGGACCCCATAAAACACCAACAGGAAAACAAGCAAAAACGTAATTTTCATCACATGTCCGCTGGGAAAACTCTGGGATACGGTTTCCGTCCCCAGCTGCCACAGATTTGTGGAAATCAGTTCCTCGGGCCGAGGTCGCGAAATCCCCTCCTTGAGTACATAGGCCAGGAAACATCCGAAAAACATCAGTCGTAAGTAAAACCGGGCCCAACTCTGATGACCGGTAAGAAGCAAGGTTCCCATTATCAGAATGGAGACCCCTATGATCAGCTCCGTTCCCCCAAGGATTACCGCCAGTCCACTGAAAACCCGAATCGGTTCCCCCAGCTGAAGAAGCCATCCTTCCATATAGCCGTCAATACTGATTTCCCCTGCCAAGGCCACCATCGCCGTAACGATTAAAGCCAGTAATAAAAATCCCAGACTTCGATTTCGAAAAACTGTTTTTTTCTTCCCTAAATCCCATGGATTCTCCATAATATCCTCCGCTCTTTTCCATCTTCCCCCAGGAATGATTTTTCTTATTTACATCCTATACCATTCCTACGCTCACCAGAACCTGCTCTGGTCCCTTTTTCCCTCCGCCTTAAGACGGAGACAAATATCACAAAGATGACCCAAAGGGGACGGAGGTGTTTGAGTCATCCCATGACTCAAACACCTCCGTCCCCTT
>CAZTIJ010000145.1:0-6079 GCA_964613365.1 uncultured Clostridiaceae bacterium
TCATCTGTATTGAAGACTTACACACGAAAGGGATGCTGCGTAATCATAAACTGGCGAAAAGCATTTCCGACGTATCCTGGTCCGGTTTTGTCTCCCGGTTACAGTATAAAGCAGAGTGGTATGGTCGGGAAGTCATCAAGGTGGACAAGTGGTTTCCATCCAGTCAAATTTGTTCAGCCTGTGGCCACAAAGATGGAAAGAAACCGCTGAGTATCCGGGAATGGACTTGTCCTATTTGTGATACTCATCATGATCGAGATATCAATGCCAGTAAAAACATTCTAAGGGAAGGTCTGCGAATACATGCACAAGGTTAAATAGAATTTAGAACCGTAGGGACTACGGGGATAGCTTGGTAAATAAGAGAAACCGCTGTGAGTAAAGAAGTAAGCTTGCAAGTACGCTCTGTTCCCAAGAATCTCATGACTTTAGTCATGAGAGGTTCAATTGGTTATTTAATAAAGGTACAGGACGGGTATACAAGTAAGGGATTAGAAAATAAGATATTGCAGTGGTATGATATTAGTGAGGAAAATCTATTGAAAATCAGTATTGCAAAACGGAAAGAGATCCGTTAAAAATCCAGGAGAGGTGGAACTAATATGAAAATCGATTGCATAGTAAACGCACCCCATATCTATTCCATGAAGGGGGAAGGGGTGGGATACCTAAATAAAGAAGCCATTGCCATTGACCGTGGGAAAATTATCGCCATTGATAAACAGGAGATAATTGAAAATAATTATTCTGCGGAACAGCTGGTAGATCTTAAACATCATGCAATATTTCCCGGTTTTATCGATGGGCATATGCATACGGCTTTGGCTGTGATGCGAGGTCTTGCACAGGACACGGAAAACTGGATGATGTTTGGATTGCAGCCCTTTGTACAACATGCGGAAAAGAAGGATTATCATTTAGGTAGCAAACTGGGAATTATGGAAGCCATTAAGAACGGAACCACAACCATTGGAGATTACGGAGATCCCATGGAAGCGGTATGCGCTTTTGTTGATAAAATCGGTGTTCGCGGAAACCTAACCCAAACCGTTAGGGAAGCAAAAAACAAGGTGTATCAGCCGGGAGAGCTCTATGAATATGATCGTAATCAGGGACAGGAAAGCCTCCAACGAAACATCGCATTATTTGATCGTTGGCATCGAAAAAAAGACGGACGTATTCGTATCCTTTTCGGACCCCAGGGACCGGATTTCGTCAGCGAAGAGCTACTCCTTGAAGTGCAACGGGAAGCGAAAAGACGTGGCACAAAGGTTCATCTACATACCCAACAGGGCAGTCGAGAAACGGAGCAGATGATCAAGCGCTATGGAAAGCGCACCATCCCTTGGTTGCAGGAGCGAGGATATTTGGATAAAACCCTGCTTTCGGTGCATTTAACCGATGCCACCGACGAGGAAACAAAGCAAGTGGCAGACTCCGGCGCCTCAATGGTGCTCTGTCCCGGATCTATCGGAATCATTGACGGCATCGTTCCCCCCTCCGTAGTGTTTCAAAAAAACGGAGGCAACGTTGCCTTAGGTTCAGATCAAGCACCGGGAAACAACTGTCATAACATTATCAATGAAATGAAATTGGTTACATTGTTTAATAAAATAAAGTATGAAAATCCGGAAGTAATGCCCGCATGGAAAGCTTTGCGCATGGCCACTATTGAGGGGGCCAAAGCCATTGGAGTGGACGATGTCGTAGGATCTTTGGAAACCGGGAAGCGAGGAGATTTAATCGCCGTAGACCTTCGAAAACTCTCTATGCAGCCGGTCTTTACCCATCCTATGAGAAACATCGTACCAAACCTTGTTTACAGCGCCGGGGGAGAGGAAGTTGCCTTATCCATGGTTGAGGGGCAAATCATCTACCGGGAGGGGAAGTTTACGAAAGTAAACGAAATAGAGGAGTTGCATAATCTTGACGATCAAGTGCAGCGGATCGCCAAGGAATCGGAAGAAGACTTTAAAGCGTTCAGTCATGTACATCGGAAATTTATGGAGGAGGGAAAGTTATAATGGTGGAAAAAGATCAAGGCTTAATTGTTTTTTTCGGAACCAAGGATTTGGAGGCCACTCATCAGTTCTATCATGATATCTTGGGGTTCTCTATGTATAAAGACCAGGGGTTATGCCGCATATACGATGTGCCCGGCGGGGGAAAGCTGGGATTTTGTGAGCATGTTGAAATACTCAACGGGGAAAAAAGTCCGATTGTCACTTTCGTGGTGGAGGATGTGGATGATTACTATCAAACATTAATCAATAAATCCGTTAAGGTTGCCCATCCCCCGAAGGAAAACCCGAAGTTCAAGATTTATCATTTTTTCCTGAAGGACCCCAACGGTTATACCTTGGAAATTCAAAAGTTTCTATAGAAGAACCCATGACAGCGGGACGGAGAAACTGTCACGTTTTGTTAAAAAATGGATAAATCCGGGGTTGTTTTACCCTAAACAAGGTTCGGATAGGTAAGGACATCGCACAAAGGAGAGTTACTATGTTGTGGATTGTTCCAATAGGATTACTTTTCATAGGAGTGTTTTTATGTTGGCAGAATAACGGAATCGTAGTAAGTCGGATAAAGCACCAAAGTTCCAAGATTCCTGAAGCCTTTAACGGTTATCGGATCATTCTCGTTTCGGATCTCCATAACAAATCCTTTGGAAAAGACCAAAATAGGCTGGTGAAAAAAATCCAGGAAAATAATCCGGATATCATAGTGATTACCGGAGACCTTATCGATCAACGAAGGTATAACTTAAAACCCGCCATGGACTTGATTAATAAAGCGGTAGCAATAACTGATACTTTCTATGTTTCGGGTAATCACGAATTTTGGTCCGGAAAGTATGAGGAAATTAGAAGTGCCCTTGAAAAGGTAGGGGTTAGGGTTTTGGATGATTTAAAATCTCAAATTGTGAGAGAAGGAGCGGTAATAGAGATCCTTGGGTTATCCGACCCCGCCTTTCATATATCCTATTATGAAGCACCCGAGAGATATGAAGAGATAAAAAGCAGGCTGAACAAATTAACCGATGAAAGGGTGTTTCAAATCCTCTTATCCCACCGTCCGGAATTCTTTGAGCTTTACGTGGATCAGAAAGTGGATCTTACTTTGGCCGGGCACACCCACGGAGGTCAATTCCGTATTCCGAAAGTAGGCGGACTAATGGCAGCGGGACAAGGGTTCTTTCCGAAGTATATTGACCGGCTGTATGAAAAAGAGGACACCACCATGGTGGTAAGTCGTGGCCTTGGGAATAGTATTATCCCGATACGTATTGGAAATCCACCGGAGTTGGTGGTGGTGACCTTGAAAATAAGCAAAGAAAAACATGAAGAAGGATCCATTCAGGGTAAAGTCTCTTAAAATATAACGCTGTTCAATTGTTATTATTGATGGATGAAAAGGTAAAAATTAGAAAAGACATTTTATGGGAGGATATTTATATGAAAATCGGAAAGCTAAGGGAGACCATGGCCCAGCAAAAAAAGCTTTGGGCGGGCCTCAATGATCCCGTGGGATCCATAGGAGCCCTTGATGCAGTATTGTTCGGGATACCCTACGACGGGGGTGTGAGCTTTCGTGGAGGTGCGGGAAAAGGTCCTCAGTCGGTACGGGAAATTACCTACACCATTGCAAAAACCACAGAGCACTTAGAAAGTCTTAAGGGTTTCCGGCTACGGGATTTGGGAGATTTTCAAGGGGAGGACCGGAATCAGGTTTTTGAAGATGTGAGAAAGTTAGTAGAAAACTTTATTAGGAACAAACAGTTTTTTGCCATGATCGGCGGTGATCACTCCACAACGATTCCCGTTTTACAGGGGATCGATAGAGCCATCGGTGAAGAATTCGGTATTATTCATATAGATGCCCATCTGGATCTTTGCGATAAAATGGATGGGGACCCCTTATCCCATGGCTCTACCCAACGAAGAGCCTTGGAGCTGGAACACATATCCGGATTGGAGAACATGATGTTTCTCGGGATTCGCTCCATTGAAGACCAGGAATATGATTTCTTAAAGGATCAAAGAGCCTCCATTATTACCGCTTACCAGATGAATCAAATGGGGATTAAAGAGGTTTTGAAACAGGTGAAGGAAAAAATGGGAAGGTTTAAGCGGATCTATGTAACCATAGATATTGACGTCTTAGATCCGGGCTTTGCTGCGGGAACCGGAACCCCCCAGTTTGGAGGGTTAAACAGCAGACAACTGTTGGATCTTTTAATGGGGGTGTTTGAACTGCCGGTTTTAGGCTTTGATGTTGTGGAAATTGCTCCGGAGTTGGATCCTGCAAATACCGCTTCCTTCGCCGGAAGAAAAATAATCATGGAGTGTTTCGGTCATCATTGGCGAAAGCCCACCAGAATTTAACATCCCGGAAAAAGCTTTCATTATCAATATAAAGATAAGAGGATGCTGGTAACACTAAGGAAGGTGACATTTACTCCGTCCCGGTGTCATTCTCCTCTTGATTTAATAAAAACTCCAGAAGAATCTGATTGAATTCTTCGCTGTGGGTTTCCATCGGGGTATGGCCGCTCTTTTCAATGACGGCAAGCTTGGAATTTTCAAAAATTCTATCCAGTCGCAGTCCTTCCTCTAAGGGTACCCAACGATCTTCTTCCCCCCAAAGGAGCAATGAGGAAATGGAAATATGGGAAATATCCTCTTCTTGAAAACTGGTGGTGGAGGTTACTAAATCTCCCCAGGCTCTGCCGGTACCCGGAACTTGTAACGGCTGAAGATATCCTTGTAATGTCTTTTGGTCGACGTCTTCACCATAGGCGGAAGACAGCGCCCCTTCCAAACGATTTTCCGTAAAAAAAACGTACTCCCCTAAAACACCGATGGTTCTTTTTAGCGGTGGATAGGAAAGAAGGCTCCGAAGCCGTGGGGGATCGTTTATAACTGCGCCGGCTACAAAGGTTAACGACTGAATCCTTTCCGGTTTATCCAGGGCCATGGCCATGATTACCCCGCCACCCATGGAATGGCCCACCAGATGATATCCCTCCGAGGAAAAACCATAATCCTTCTGTAGGATATCCAGTAATTCAAAGACCCATTGGCTTCGGTTTTCCTGGGAGTGGGTCAGTCCCGTTTGTCGAGTGCTGTAACCAAAGGCGGGAAGATCCAGGGCGATCACGGGAAAGCCTTGCTCAATGAAGGGCTTGACATTGAACCTCCAGGAAAAAGTAGACCCTCCCAAACCATGGATGTAAACAATGGGATCATGGTTTATTTTTTCAGGAAGCCAGGTCCGATAATGAAGATCCAGGCCCGACACATTAACCCACTCACTGTTTTGAAAGGGTGTGGAGGGAGGCTCTTCCCAAGGATGACTTAAGGGAAAGACAAAGGGGATCGCCTGAAGGATAAGTAAAATGACCATAACAGAGAACATAATTTTCTTTTTCAAGGACATAATGATTCCTCCCGATATTCTTTATGGAATTATCTTTTTTTTACCCGAAAACAGAGGAAATACTCCGAAACTACAGAGGAAATCCAAGATCCGCACCATATTGTAACGTTATTATTAAAAAAACCCCAATCCAAGGAAGATGGCTTCCCGATTGGGGTTTTAACAATTATGTGGATAATCAGCTATTGATCCAAATCACTGGATTCATAGTTTTCAAGACTTTTAATAACCACTGCGCTGAGTCCGAGAAGACCGATCAGGTTCGGGATCACCATCAATCCATTGAATAGATCCGCCAACTCCCAAACATCCTCCACTTGAATTAAAGTTCCCCCTACAATGCAAAGCAATACAATTACTTGATAAATGCGAATTCCCTTTTGACCGAAAAGATATTTGATGTTCCCTTCTCCGAAGTAATACCAGGCGATGATGGTGGATAGGGCAAAGAAGAACAAGGATACGGCGATAAAATACTCTCCAAAACCGACTAAGCCTACAGCGAAGCTTTGCTGGGTTAACTGTATCCCCACAAGACCGGTTTCGTAGGTTCCGGTGATAATTATAATCAAAGCCGTAAAAGTACAAACCACCAGGGTGTCTATGATCACTCCCATGATTGCTACAAATCCCTGTT
>CAZTIJ010000146.1:0-6043 GCA_964613365.1 uncultured Clostridiaceae bacterium
TAAAACTTCCCGCAGTTTTTCCACAAAGGTGACGTTTTCTTCCATGGTGCCGATGGAGACCCGGATAAAGGTCTTGTAAATCGGTCGGATGATGACCCCTCTTTTTTGCAGTTCCACAAAAATTTCCTGGGCATCTTTTTTCACGTCCACTAAAATGTGATTGGTTTCCGACGGGGCGTATTCCAGATTCAGCTCCCGGAATATTTTATATAGGTAACGCTTTCCCTCTTCGTTGACATCATAGCTTCGCTGAAGGAAGTCGTCGTCCTGAAGGGCGGCGATGGCGGCAACCTGGGCCAGGGTATTGACGTTAAAGGGACCTCTTATTCGGTTGATATGGTCAATGATTTCCTCCGAGGCAACGGTGTAGCCCACTCGCAGGGCAGCCAGGCCGTAGGCCTTGGAAAAGGTTCGCATGATAATCAGGTTCCGGTACTTCGGTAAATATTCCAGGGCGTCCTTGGGATAGTCCTCCCGGGTGACATACTCCCGGTAGGCCTCGTCGTAAATCACCACCACGTCTTCGGGAACGCTTTGTAAGAATTCGTCCAGGACGTCCTTGGTGAACATGGTGCCCGTGGGGTTGTTGGGATTGCATAACCAGATCAGGCGGGTTTTGTCGGTGATTTTGGCCTTCATCCCCTCCAGGTCGTAGGTGTGGTCCTTCAGGGGCACCACCACGGGGATGCCTCCCATCATTTTACAGGTGCTGATGTATCGGGGGAAGGTAATGTCCGCCATGATCACTTCGTCCCCCTGTTGAATGAAGGTTTTGGATATTTGATCCACCATCTCGTCGGAACCGCTGCTGGGCAGTATTTGGCTGGTTTTTATATTGAATTTTTCGGCGATGGTTTCCTTAAGGTTGGTGGTATTGCCGTCGGGGTAGATGTTTAAGTGGTTCAGGGCGTCTTCAATGGCCTGCTTTGCCTTCTGGGAACAGCCCAGGGGGTTTTCGTTCGAGGCCAGTTTGATTACCCGATCCAAACCGTATTCCCGCTTCACGTCCTCAATGGGTTTTCCCGGCTTGTAGGCTTGTAAATCCTGGATTTGCGGACGAAATTCTATTGACATAAAAAAACCTCCTTATGATTTTTGTTGAAACGTTCAAAACCAATTATAACATATTTAAAAAAAATTGGTTCCGGAAATAAAAAAAATCTAAATTTTTAGCATAAAAAAAGAGGGATTCTCGAAAATATATAGAATAGTATATTAAGTCAAAAAATTCTAACCTAAAATGGAGGGAAGTTTATGAGAGTGTATAACGGCAAGGAAATCAGAAATGTTGCGGTACTGGGTCACGGTGGAAGCGGGAAGACAACGTTAACGGAAGCCGCCCTTTATAGTGCGAAGGTTAAAAACCGAATCGGGAATGTGGACGATGGAAACACCACTTCGGATTTTGATAAAGAAGAAATTCAACGAAAAACCTCAATCAGTACCTCCCTGATCCCCATCGAATGGAAGGAGCATAAGGTAAACTTTTTAGACACCCCGGGCTACTTTGATTTCATCGGAGAAGTACAAAGTGCAAGGAAGTTTGCCGGAAGCCTTCTGATCATGGTGGATGCCACGGGGGGCATTGAAGTGGGTACGGAAAGCGCCTGGGAGTTTGCCATGGAAAAAGATCGGCCCACCTTTATCTTCATCAACAAAATGGACAAGGAAAATGCGGACTTTCCCAAGGTGCTGGCGGAGCTTCGGGAGAAGTTCGGCAAAAAAGTGGCGCCCTTTCAAATTCCCCTGGGAGAAAACGACGGTTTTGTGGGGAATGTGAATGTGGTAAAGATGGTGGCCCGGGAATACACCGGCAGTGATTGTATTGAAAAGGAGATCCCCCAGGATAAAATGGCGGAGGCGGAATCCATTCGGGAGATGCTGATTGAATCCGTGGCGGAAAGTGACGAAGCTTTGCTGGAGAAGTATTTTGAAGGGGAGGAATTTACCGAGGAGGAAATCCAACAGGGCCTACGGGCCGGGGTAATATCGGGAGACATCGTTCCGGTGATCTGCGGCTCCACGGTGAAAAACATCGGAATTCACACCCTATTGGATATGTTGGTGGACTATTCCCCCTCAGCGGAGGATCTGCCCCCGAAGGAAGGGATCAACCCCCAAAACGAGGAAGAAGTAATACGGGGCTTTGAGCCCGATGAACCCTTTTCCGCCCAGGTATTAAAAACCATTATCGATCCCTACCTGGGAAAAATCACGGTGTTCAAAGTGTTTTCCGGTTCTTTGAAAGCCGACGAGGAAGTACTGAATGCCAACAAGGATCAAAAAGAAAAAATGGGAACCCCCTTTTTGCTTCGGGGAAAAGAGCAGTCGGAAGTACCGGAGGTACGAGCCGGTGATATTGCCGCGGTTTCAAAACTGCAGTACACCACAACGGGGGATACGCTTTGCGACCCCGAGCATCCCGTGGTGTTCAGTCCCATCGATTTTGATGAGCCCCAGTTGACCCTGGCCATCAAACCCAAGGCCCGAGGGGATGAGGAAAAAATCAGCTCCGGTTTGCAAAAGCTCTTTGAAGAGGATCCCTCCTTCCGATTCGAACGAAACAAAGAAACCAAACAAACCCTGATCCGGGGACAGGGAGAGCTGCATATTAAAATCATCTGCAACAAACTGAAAAACAAATTCGGGGTGGACCTGGATTTAGGGGACGCCAAGGTACCCTACCGGGAAACCATCAAAGGAACCTCCGATGTCCAGGGAAAACATAAAAAACAGTCCGGAGGCCACGGCCAGTACGGCGATGTGAAAATGACCTTCTCACCGTCGAAGGAACCCTTCGAGTTTGTGGAAAAAATCGTAGGGGGTTCCGTGCCCAAGGCCTATATCCCCGCGGTGGAAAAAGGAATTCTGGAGAGTATGGAAAAAGGGGTGTTGGCCGGACAGCCGGTAACCAACATCAAAGCCACCCTTTATGACGGTTCCTATCACGATGTGGATTCTTCGGAAATGGCCTTTAAGGTTGCGGCCTCCATTGCCTTTAAGAAGGGGATGGAACAGGCGAAACCCGTGCTGTTGGAGCCGATAGTGAAGGTGGACATCCTGGTCCCCGAGGATTACATGGGAGACATCATGGGAGATCTGAATAAACGCCGGGGGAAAATCAACGGCATGACCCCCCAGGAAAACGGAAAACAGCTGGTCTCCGCCGAGGTACCCCAGGCGGAAATGTTTAAATACGCCATTGATCTTCGTTCCATGACCCAGGCCAGGGGAACCTTTGATATGGAATTTGTCCGTTATGATGAGGTGCCGTCAAACCTAAGTCAAAAAATCATTGAATCCCTAATCCAGGAACAGGAACAGGAATAAGGGGGGAAAGAGACAATTCTTTAAAAAAACTTCGGGCCCATCGATGAGGATGGGCTCTTTTTTTATGGTGGATCGGGGAACATTCTGTTTGAAGTTTGGTATAATGGATAATTATTAACTAGAAAAGGCCTTGATGGGAAAAGGGCCGAAAAGCTATTATCCGAGGGGAGGGATCGCTATGTTGTGTCAGGAATGTCAACAACGACAGGCCACACTCCATATAGAAAAAACCGAAAATCAACAGAAAAACGAGTTCTATTTATGCGAAGTATGTGCGGCGAAGAAAAATTTATACCCGGGCTACAAGGCGTTCAATTTCAACCAACTGCTATCGGGCATGCTGGAATTGAACCAGGACGCTCCCGGGGGGGCCTTTGAACAGGAAACACCCCTTCGCTGTCCCAACTGCGGCATGAGTTACGATCAGTTCAAAGAACTGGGCCGTTTCGGGTGCCATCAATGCTACGGGACCTTTAAAGAAAGAATACAACCCCTGCTTCGGAAAATCCACGGGAATCTGGTCCATAACGGGAAAATCCCCAAACGCAGAGGGGGAGAGCTGAGCATACAACGAAAAATCAAGGATTTAAAGACCAGAATGCAACAGGCCGTGGAAAAAGAGGATTTTGAAGAAGCGGCCAACATCCGGGATGAAATCAAAGCCTTGGAAAAAGACTTGTAGGAGGGAGAAAAATGGCAAAATGGCTGGAAAAATCGGGACCCCATAGTGATATCGTCGTAAGCAGCCGGGTGCGCATGGCCCGAAACCTTAGGAATTTTTTCTTCCCGACGATCCGGGATCCCGTAACGGAAGAGGCGGTCATCGAGGCGGTCTATCAAAGCATTGTTTCCGTTAATGAAGGGATGAAAAAGGATTTTACCATAAAAAGAATCAAAGAGCTGACCGAGACGGAAAGACGGCAGATGGTGGAAAAACACTTGATCAGTCCCCGGCTCGGGGAAAACCTAGAAACCGGAGCCATGGTGTATAATGAAGAGGAAAGTCTGATTGTTATGATCAACGAAGAGGATCATATCCGCATCCAGGCCCTGCTTCCCGGCCTGCAGCTGGAGGGGGCCCTGACCAATGCAAACCGAATGGACGATGTGATGGAAGAACAAATAGACTATGCCTATGATGAGGGCATCGGTTATCTTACCAGCTGTCCCACCAATGTGGGTACCGGAGTAAGGGCTTCGGTCATGCTGCACCTGCCGGCCCTGAGTATGACGGGGCAGGCCCATGAAATTATGCAATTCGCCAACAAAATCGGCTTGGCGGTGCGGGGGGTATACGGTGAGGGGTCGGCCTTTAGCGGAAACTTTTATCAAATATCCAATCAGGTGTCCCTGGGGGTTCGGGAGGAAGAAATCATCGAAACCCTCCGGGAGGTTACGACCCAGATCATCGAGCGGGAGAGGAATTTACGGAAAAGTCTGCTCCAGGAGCAGCCCATGGAAATTGAGGATCAGGTGTACCGTTCCCTGGGGATCCTACGAAATGCCCGGAAAATATCGGCGGAAGAGGCCATGCGCCTGCTTTCGGGGCTTCAGCTGGGAATCAGCCTGGGGCTGGTGGCGGACCTGGAATTATCAAAAGTCCATCAGTTGATTACCATGATCCAGCCCGGGTCCCTGCAGGAATACTATAAAAGGAAACTGAGCCATCATCAAAGGGAGGTCCATCGGGCCGCCCTGTTACGGGAGAAACTGAGGGGATAGGCAAAGAAGGACTTATCGAAAAAAACGAAGGGAGAGGATGGTTATGTCCATGGACGGAAGATTTACGGAGCGAGCGCAGAAGGTGATTCTGCTTTCCCAGGAAATCGCCCAAAATTTAGGCCACAACTATGTGGGCACGGAACATATATTGTTGGGATTGTTGCACGAGGGCCAGGGAATCGCCGGGGAAACCCTGAAAAACCTGGGGGTGGACTTTGGAAAAACCGAAGAAAGGGTCATCGCTTTGGTGGGCAGGGGGAGTGATCAGGGAAATCTACTGGGTTTTACCCCCCGAACAAAAAAGGTGTTTGAATTGAGCTTTCGGGCCGCCCGGGAACTGGGAACCAACTATATCGGCACGGAGCATCTGCTGTTGGGATTGATGGAAGAAGGGGAAGGGATTGCCGCCAAGGTCCTGCGGGAAATCGGAGTGGACCTTGGAAAGGTCAAGGAAGAAGTGGTGCATCAGTTAAGGGGCAATCAGGGAAGCCCCAAGGAACCGTCCCCCGGAGGGGAAGAGAAATCCAAAACCCCTACCCTGGACAAATACGGAAGGGATCTGACCCAAATGGCGGCGGAGGACAAGCTGGACCCGGTGATCGGCCGGGAAAAGGAAATTCAGCGGGTCATCCAAATCCTCAGCCGTCGAACCAAGAACAATCCCTGCCTTACCGGTGAGGCCGGAGTGGGGAAAACCGCCATCGCGGAAGGGTTGGCCCAGCAGATCTACCAGGGCAATATCCCCGAGCTGCTGAAGGGAAAGCGCATCGTTACCCTGGACTTATCCTCCATGGTGGCGGGAGCCAAATATCGGGGCGAATTTGAGGAGCGGCTCAAAAAAATCATGAATGAGCTGCGGGTTTCCAAAGACGTGATTCTTTTCATCGATGAGATCCATACCCTGGTAGGGGCGGGAGCCGCAGAGGGAGCCATTGATGCGGCCAATATTTTAAAACCCGCCTTGGCCCGGGGAGAGCTTCAAGCCATCGGC
>CAZTIJ010000147.1:0-6031 GCA_964613365.1 uncultured Clostridiaceae bacterium
TCCGCCCTATATCGTAGGTCTGGCGGCCATCGTCCTGCCCATTCAGACCTTTATCGAAATGGCCACCAGTATTATGACCTTTCATTTAATCGGAAAATACCTGGAAGTACGGGCGAAGGGCCGGGCTTCCCAGGCCATTAAAAAACTCCTCCAAATGGGGGCGAAAACCGCAAAGGTACTAAAGGACGGAGAAGAAATTGAAGTCCCTGTAAAAGAGTTGGAGGAAGGGGATGTGATGATCATCCGTCCCGGGGATAAAATTCCCACCGACGGTTTAATCATCGAAGGGAAAAGCACCGTGGACGAGTCTATGGCCACGGGAGAATCCATGCCCGTAAAACGGGAAAAAGGAGACGAGGTCATCGGCGCCACCATTAATAAACAGGGAGTGTTACAGGCGAAGGTGACCAAAGTGGGCAAGGACACTTTCTTGTCCCAGGTGATAAAAATGGTGGAGGAAGCCCAGGGATCCAAGGTTCCCATTCAGGAATTCGCCGACCGGATCACCAGCTACTTTGTACCGGTGATCATTCTGGTGGCCCTCGGAACCTTTATCTCTTATAATGTGTTTCCCGAGTTTCATCTATCGATTGTACAGTGGGGCGCCCAGTACCTACCCTGGGTAAATCCCGATTTAACGCCTCTGACCCTGTCCTTTATCACCGCCACGGCGGTATTCGTGATCGCCTGCCCCTGCGCCTTGGGGCTCGGTACCCCCACGGCTCTGATGGTAGGCAGCGGTATGGGTGCGGAAAAAGGGGTTCTGATTCGGAATGGTGAAGCGGTACAGACCTTTAAGGATGTGGATCTGATCGCCTTTGACAAAACCGGAACCATCACCAAAGGAAAGCCGGAAGTGACGGACATCATTGCCTCCAAGGGATGGGAAGACCGGGAAGTCATCTATTACGCCGCAACCCTGGAAAAAGCTTCGGAGCATCCCCTGGCCCATGCGATTATGGAAAGAGCAAAGGACTATGATCTGTCCCTTGGAGGGGTGGAAGACTTTGAAGCCGTTACCGGACGAGGGGTGCAAGGAACCGTGGACGGACAGTGGATATACGTCGGAAACCGGAAGTTCATGGAGGAAAAGGGAATTTCCTTTGAAGAATCGGAAGAAAAACTGATCGCCCTTGAGGAAGAAGCAAAAACCGCCATGCTGATCGGAAAGGAAAAAGAGTTTCTTGGAGTCATTGCCGTGGCGGACCCGATTAAGGAGGATTCTCATAAAGCTATTCAAAAGCTGGAGTCCATGGGAATCAAAACCGCCATGATTACCGGGGACAATCAGAGAACCGCGAAGGCCATCGGCAAAAAAGTGGGCATCTCCCATGTGATCTCCGAGGTCCTTCCCGACGGAAAAGTGGATGAGGTAAAACGACTGCAAAAACAATACAGTATTGTGGCCATGGTGGGAGACGGTATCAATGATGCCCCGGCCTTAAAACAGGCGAATATCGGGATCGCCATTGGGACCGGTACCGATGTGGCGATTGAGGCCGCCGACGTTACCCTGGTTCGAGGAGAACTAAGCAGTATTATCACTTCGGTGAATTTATCGAGACTGACCTTTAAGAAGATCAAAGAAAATTACTTTTGGGCCTGGTTCTACAACGGGGTAGCCATTCCCATCGCAGTTATGGGGCTTCTTCATCCCATGATCGGAGCCGCAGCCATGTCCCTTAGCTCATTGAATGTGGTTTACAACTCCCTTAGGATGAAAAGAAAGAACATTGAGCCGGAGTTTTAAAAAGAAAAAACCTTGAATCCAAGCCCATGGATTCAAGGTTTTTTTGATGGATCCTGTGTACTCGAAGGCCCTAAGAAAAAATGATAGTCTGTATAACTTTTGGGTACTATGTAATAGACACCTGGTTTGTCGCGAGGAAAATTAAGGGAATCCGGGAGGGCCTTGAGGCACATGGGTATATACTCTGCCTGGGGATCGTCGGAGAACAAAATCTTTCAAAAATATCCGGATTGGATGGTGATGGCGTGATTTTTGAAGAGGGCTTGGTGTTCTGGATCGCATACTTCATTATATACAGTTTTTCAGGGTGGATCATCGAAGTGCTCCATGCCTTTATAGAAAGGAAAGAGTGGGTGAACCGGGGGTTTATCAAAGGGCCTTTCTGCCCTATTTACGGTTTTGGGGTGCTGATGCTTTTAGTGGTGTTGACTCCCGTGGAGGGAAACTGGCCACTGCTTTTTATCCTGGCCGTGGCTTTAATCACTTTGCTGGAGTTTGTCACGGGACTGCTTTTGGAAACCCTGTTCGGAGCAAAGTGGTGGGATTACCAGGATGAAAAATATCATGTAAAAGGATACGTCTGTCCGAAGTACTCTTTGTTATTCGGAGGAATGGCGATCATCACCATAAAGGGAATCCATCCCTTAATCGAAGCCGGGATGGAAACCATTCCTTCAAGGGCTTTGCAGGCTTCGGCATTAATCCTCCTTACATATTTAGCCGTGGATTTTATTCAAACCGTCCTGGAGATTATAGGACTGAATCGACTGCTTCAGGAACTTCAGCAGAAAATGGAAGAACTGCGTCAATTGGAAGTTCGGGAAATGTTGTTGAAGGAGCGGATCGAGAAACTGGGGCATATGGAAAGGCAGGTTGAGGAAGTGGAACGGCGGCTTCAGTTAATCAAGGACCATTTCAAGGAGCTGAGAATTGAATACGAGGTCATGCTTCGGTCGGGCCTGGGCCGTTACCGGCGGATCTTAAAAGCTTTTCCCCGTTTCCATTCCAAACGTTTTCAAAAGGGCTATAAAAAATTGAAGGAACGCTTTCGAAGCTTTCGAAACGGAGAACAGAGAAACGGGGAGGGAAAACAATAAAAAGGTGTAGCGAAGGTCTTTCGCTACACCTTTTCCCATCCTAGGCTTCCATGGGCAGGATATAAAAATACATCAGGAAAAAATGGAAGAGGCTTCCAAACATGACGAAGACATGAAAAATTTCATGAAAGCCGAAATGCTCCGTGGTGATGTTCGGTCGCTTCAAGCCGTAGATGATGGCCCCAGCACTGTAAAAAAGCCCCCCCAGAAGAAGATAGAAAAATCCACCGAAGGACAGGGCCCGGTAAAGGGGAAGGATGGCCACCACTACCAGCCAGCCCATGATTAAATAGATTCCCGTGGAAAACCACCGGGGGGCATGGATCCAAAAGGCTTTCAGGAAAACGCCCCCCAGGGCAAAGGTCCATATACCGATCAGCATCCCTGGGCGCCACCAACCCTCCAGGGCCAGAAGACAAACCGGGGTGTAGGTACCGGCAATCAATATAAAAATCATCATGTGATCAATCTTTTTTAAGGTACGAACCCCTTTATCCGATAAAGGGAGCAAATGGTACAGGGTACTGGCGGTGTAGAGTAAAATCAAACTGAGTCCGAAGACCGTAAAGGCCAGAATATGCATGGGTCCTCCCTGCTGTATTGAGTGGACCAGTAAAACAATCAGTCCGATCAAAGAAAGAATGGCCCCTGCCATATGGGTGAAGCCGCTGACGGGCTCACGAAACACTTTTCCCAAAGAAATCCCTCCTCATAAATGATTTTCCAATCTTTCTATTCAGTATAACATAACCGGGGGCAAGAATATTACTGAAAAAAATAATGGAATGTGATTTTTGCCACAGATTTCCCGGAGCCCATCCCTTATACTGGGTATAGAAAATGAAACTTGAGTAAGGGCCCGACAAGAAACCGCGAGGGTATAGGAGCTTTTACGGATTGGAAATAACATTCAGGAGGAGAATAAAATGATCAAAAGAGATATTGTACAAATTGATGAAAATAAGTGTGTGGGATGTGGCCTTTGTATTCCGAAGTGCCAGGAAGGGGCTTTGCAAATCATTGACGGAAAAGCAAGACTCAGCAGTGAAGCCATGTGTGACGGACTGGGAAAATGCCTGGGAAGCTGTCCCATGGATGCCATTACCATTGTCCAAAGAGAAGCGCCGAGCTTTGAAGAACATCAACCCCATGACCATAACCACGGTCATCATCACGGACACCCACCCCACGACCACCACAAACATGGTCAGCCAGAAGGCTCTTCCCCCAAGGAATCTACGGGATGCGGATGTCCCGGGAGCGCTATGAAAAGCTTCGAAGAAGATGTCCAAGAGGAAAACACCCAAGGGGTATCCGGCGAGGATATGGAAGTTCGTATCAAGCCCCAGTTAAAGCAGTGGCCGGTACAACTGAGTCTGGTTCCAGTGGCGGCACCCTTTTTTAAAAACTCGGATCTCTTGGTTACGGCGGACTGTGTTCCCTATGCCTATCCGAATTACCATTTAGAGCTGTTAAAGGGAAAAAGCGTGGTGATCGGTTGTCCGAAGCTGGATAACAATCAAAGCTACGTGGCGAAACTGACGGAAATTTTCAAGGAAAATGATTTGAACAGCATCACCGTAGCTCATATGGAGGTTCCCTGCTGCAACGGCATTGTCTGGGCTGTGGAAGAGGCCTTGGAAAAATCAGGTAAGGACATCCCCTTAAAGAAAGTGGAAATCAGTGTCCGGGGATTGCGGAAAAACTAGGATTTTAAATATTGCTGAAAAAGGGTATACTATAAGAGAAGAAAAGAAAAAGGGCTTACATCAAGCCCTTTTCTTTCGGTGAGACGAATAGCAAAAGGCAGGTGACCCTATGGCTTCAACAAAAGAATATTTAGAACGGATTCCCATGTTTTCAGGACTGAAAAGGGAAGAACTGGAGCTGTTAGCCAGGTATGAAGTGGAAAAAACCTACCAAAGGGGAGAAACCATTTTTATGGAGGGGGATCCCGGTAAAGCGGTGTATTATATTAAATCGGGAAAGATCAAACTTTACAAGACCTCCCTGGAGGGGAAGGAAGTGACCTTAAATATTTTGGGCCCCGGCAGTATTTTCGCCGAGGTAACCATATTCAGCGATTTGGATTATCCCGCCACGGCCATGGTCTTAGAAAATGCTTTGGTGGGAATGATCCGAAATGAGGAGCTGGAAAAAATTGTTCGGGAAAAGGGAAACATCGCCCTGAGTTTAATCAAAGAGCTGAACCGGAGATTGTACTATGCCCAGATGAAAATAAAGGACATGGCCCTTCATGATGTAAACGGCCGGGTGGCGAAAGTGCTGCTGGATTTGGCCTATCGTTACGGTAAGAAAAACAGCCGGGGAATACAGATTGATCTGAAGATGACCAAAACGGAAATTGCCAATATTGTAGGGACTTCCAGGGAGACCGTCAGTCGATCCCTCAGTCAGTTAAAAAGTGACGGGATCATTGACATGAAAGGGAAACTGGTATATATCAAATCCCTGGAGGATTTGGAGGAACTGAGCTTATAAATGCTTTGGCAAAGAATGTTCCAAAGAACAATAGGATGATCCCCTATTTGTTATGGGAAGGATAAAAAGGAGGTGCAGGATGGCTTTTTATGAAGAATTCAGCAAATACTACGATTTGATTTTTCAGGCGAAAAAGCCCCAGTTGGATTTTATCAAAAAACGCACACCGAAGGAGGGAAAAATTCTGGATGTGGCGGCGGGGACCGGAAATCATGCCCTTGCCCTTGGGGAAGAAGGCTATGATCTCAGGGCAGTGGAATACGATCAGAGGATGCTAGAGGTGTTGGAAGAAAAGCGCAAAAAACAAAACCTGAAAATGATAGCCCGTCAGGGAGATATGAAGGAGATCAAAAGTTATTACCCGGAGGATTTTTTTGATACCCTGTACTGCATCGGAAACTCTCTGGTACATTTGACAACGGTTGCAGAAATTGAAAAATTTCTGGAGGGGGCCTATGGGGTATTGAAACCCCAAGGAACGTTGATTGTTCAAATCATCAATTATGACCGGATTTTAGATCAAAACATCAAAGGGCTTCCTACCATTATAAATGACCGGGACCCCCGGTTGAAGGCGGAGTTTATCCGGAACTATGAAAACATGGAAAGCTCCGATCTCCTGGATTTTCACACCCGACTGATCATTAAGATGAACGGGGAGGAAAAAGTTTTTGAAAATCAT
>CAZTIJ010000148.1:0-5986 GCA_964613365.1 uncultured Clostridiaceae bacterium
GTAGATATCGTTTGAGCCACTGGATATGTTCCTCATCCAGGAAGTTGGTGGGCTCATCCAGCAGTAAAATGTCCGGTTTTTCCAACAACAGCTTGGCCAAAAGCACCTTGGTCCGTTGCCCACCGCTGAGGTCGTACACGTCCTTTTCCAGCCCCACTTCACTAAGGCCCAGTCCCTTGGCCACCTCCTCCACTTTCCCGTCAATGACGTAAAAATCATTGTTGGTTAGGGTATCCTGGATATTCCCCATGTCCTCCATTAAAGTTTCCAGTTCCTCGGGAGAAACTTCCCCCATTTTTTCACAGATTTCATTCATTTCCTTTTCCATATCAAAGAGGTATTGGAAAGCGCCCTTTAACACCTCCCGGATGGTCTTTCCTTTTTCCAGCACCGTATGCTGATCCAGATAACCCACCCGGACTTTTTTTGCCCACTGGATATCCCCTTCATCGGGCTCCAGTTTTCCGGTGATCATATTCATAAAGCTGGACTTGCCTTCCCCGTTGGCACCGATCAGGCCGATATGCTCTCCCTTTAACAGTCGGAAGGATACCTCATGAAAGATGGCCCGATCTCCGAAACCGTGGCTTAAATTCTTTACCGTTAAAATACTCATTTTCGACTTCCTTTCTTTATTCACTAGGATTGATTATAACGGAAATCCCGTAGAAATTAAAGACCGGTTTCCTAGGAAATAAAAGAAAAAAACCGTTTCCCTTATACTTCTTCCCTTTCCACTTTCCGGATCAAATCCTCCACCTTGGTTTTAATCCGGTCCCGGGTTTCCCGAAAATCCTCAATGGGTCCCCCCGAAGGGTCGTCAATCCCCCAATCTTCACTATGGTTGTTGGGAACAAAGGGACAAACCACATTGCAACCCATGGTGATCAGAATGTCCAATTCCTGGGGGATCTGGGAGAGCAGTTTGGGATATTGCCCGCTCATATCCACCCCCGCTTCTTCCATTACTTTCACCGCCCCCGGTTTTACCCCGGGGTATTCCTCCGTTCCGGCGGAATAGACCTCAAGCACGTGGGATCCCAGTTTTTTTGCCCAGCCCTCCGCCATTTGGGATCGGCAGGAATTATGAACGCATACAAAAGCCACTTTCTTTTTCATCAGAACGCCTCCTCGGATATTTTTTCCTTCAGGGTATATGAATATTTTTGATTATACTTAAATTCTACGGCATTCCCCCCCTCCTGTCAACAATGTTAAGCATTCTTAACAATTGAAATCAACGGCTTTTCCCAAGGGTTTCGGGAATCATCTAAGAGGCCTTCCCGGTTTTTATTTTTGTATTTGCCTAACGGATTTTTTTATGCTATGATGACTTTGACAACAAAACTCAATAAGAATCACTGGGAGCGCCGGTTAGGCCGGCTGAGAATAAGACCCGTTTAAGTCTTTAATCCCTATTACCTGATCTGGATAATACCAGCGTAGGAAAGTGCGTCTAAGGTCTTTAGACGAATACTCTTGTGTATATAAGCACAAACCCTATCGCCGGGTTTGTGCTTTTTTAATGCTTTCCTTCTCCCGGTAATCCCGGGGGGCTTCTGGTAAAGCAATCATCCTAGCGGTCCCATTCTACCAACGAAAGGAGGATACACCCATGCAGACAAGAAAATTAACCACCGCCGCCCTGCTGGTTACGGTAGGGGTTCTCAGCGCCCACTTAATTTCCATCCCCATCGGAGTGTCTCGGATCTTTCCCGTACAGCACGCCATCAACGTTTTGGCTGCCGTACTCTTCGGTCCCTATTACGCCGTGGTGGTGGCTTTTTTAACCTCCCTGCTTCGAAACATTTTAGGCACCGGTTCCCTGCTGGCCTTTCCCGGCAGCATTTTCGGCGCCTATTTGGCCGGGGCGTTGTTTCTCTTAACGAAAAAACCATATTTCGCCCTGGGGGGAGAGGTTTTCGGCACCGCGGTTTTGGGAGCTCTGGCGGCCTATCCCATCGCCCGGTATCTTTTGGGGGCGGAGGTGGCTTTGTTCTTTTACGTCGGACCCTTCGCCTTAAGTTCCATGGCGGGAGCTCTGATCGGCTATCTGCTCTATCAGCTCATGAACAAATCCGGCGTTATTAAATTCTACCGACAAGGAGGCAGATCATCATGAAAAATTTATTGACCATTGCAGGTTCCGACAGCTCCGGAGGGGCGGGGATCCAGGCGGACCTGAAAACCTTCAGTGCCCACCAAACCTTCGGCATGAGTGTGGTTACCGCCGTCACTGCCCAAAGTACCCGGGGGGTCTTTGCCGTCCAGGATGTGGACCCAAAGATGATCCGAAAACAAATCGAGGCGGTGTTTGAAGACATTTCCGTAGACGGAATTAAAATCGGTATGGTCTCCCAAAAAGAAACCATCCAAACCATTGCCGAAACCTTAGGAAAATATCCCTACCAAAATCTGGTGGTGGATCCGGTGATGATTTCCAAAAGCGGGTTCGATCTCCTTCACCCCGATGCCAAGGCGGCCTTGATTGAATACCTTCTTCCCATGGCAACCATGGTGACGCCCAATCTTCCCGAGGCCGAGGAGATTACCGGTATGAAGATCGATACCCCCGCGGCGATGAAAGAGGCCGCAAAAAAAATCCATGCCATGGGTCCGACCTACGTACTCATCAAAGGCGGCCACCTCGTTGGGGATGCGGTGGATATTCTGTTTGACGGCAAGGACTTTACCACTTACACCGGCAAACGGGTGGTAACGAAAAACACCCACGGCACCGGCTGCACCCTGTCCTCGGCCATCGCCGCCAATCTCGGCAAAGGAGAAGACATTCATACCGCCGTGGCCATGGCCAAGGCCTATATAACCACCGCCATTGAGCATTCTTTTTCCATCGGGAAAGGACCCGGTCCGGTACATCATTTTTATGACCTCTATCGGCGGGAGCCCTAAGGACCCCCTTGCCGCAGCACCTATGAAAACAGGAGGGATTGCAATGATTCTGGAAAAAGAATTTCATTTTATTCTCAAGGCCGTCCGAGTACAGTCTCCCTTAGTCCATCATATTACCAATTATGTAACCGCCAACGACTGCGCCAATACGGTTTTGGCCCTGGGGGGCAGTGCGGTTATGGCCGATGACCGGGATGAGGTGGAAGAGATGACGAGCTTATCCTCGGCCCTGGTATTGAACATCGGTACCCTGAGCCGGCGCACCCTGAGCTCCTTTTTACTGGCGGGTAAGAAAGCCAATGCCTTAGGGATTCCCGTGATCCTTGATCCCGTAGGCCTGGGGACCACCGATCTTCGTCGAGGGCTCATGGCAGAGATTTTATCGGAAATCGATATTACGGTCCTTCGAGGAAATATGTCGGAGATCCTGAATGTCCACGGCACCCCCGCCGCAACCAAAGGGGTGGATTCCTCCGTGGCTACGGAAAACCGAGGGGAGGCCATTGCCCGGACCCTTTCCCGCCGTCTTGGATGCATCGTTGCCATCACCGGCAGGGTGGACCTGATCTCCGACGGAGAAAGGTCCTATGCCGTTGACAACGGTCGTCCCCTGCTGACAAAAGTAACCGGTACCGGCTGTATGAGCACTTCCATTATCGGCCTTTGCTGCGCTACGGGAGCGCCTCCCCTTTACGCCGCCCTGTTGGGATTGAGTGTTATGGGGATTTCCGGCGAAATTGCCGAAGAGGGTCTCCGGGAAGGGGAAGGCCCGGGAAGCTTCAAAATGAAGCTGATCGATGCCTTCAGTCATTTTACGCTGGACAATTACCTACAAAGGGGGAAGATATATGAACTTTGATCCGAGCCACTGCCAAAAACACAAGAATACTTTTGGAAAAAACATATCCTACCGTCTGTACCTGGTTTCCGACGAAAGGGTTTTACAGGGCAGAGATTTTCTCAAAAGCATGGAACAGGCCATCCAGGGCGGGGTTACGGTCCTTCAGCTCCGCCATAAGGAGGGGAGCTCGAAAGCTTTTTACCGTCGGGCCCATGCCCTAAAGAAGATTACGGAGGAATACGGCATTCCGCTAATTATCAACGATCGGGTGGATATTGCCCTGGCTGTTAAGGCCGAAGGGGTTCACCTGGGCCAACAGGATCTTCCCGTTGCCGTGGCTCGACAACTCCTGGGCCCCGATGCAATCATCGGGGCTTCCACCGCCACCCTATCGGAGGCCAAGGCCGCCGAGGGGGAGGGGGCGGATTATATCGGGGTGGGGGCTTTGTTCCCCACGGCAACGAAAAGCAATACCCGCAGCGTCTCCCTGGAAAAGTTAAAACACATCAAAGACAGCGTGTCCATTCCCGTTGTCGCCATCGGCGGCCTTACCAGGGAAAACATTCCCTCGGCCCTGGCCACGGGCATTGAGGGTGTGGCCGTGGTTTCGGCGATTCTCGCCGAGGAGGACATCCGACAGGCGGCAAAGGACTTAAGAAAAATCGACTAACATCAGGAGGTATTCCATTATGATTTCATCCACGATTATTTATGCAATCATTATCCTTACGGTTTTGGCTTTCACCGCCATCGGCGTTCTGTACAGCCGGGGACGGTTTGAATCCCTGGACGATTTTGTCACCGCCCGGGGCACCGCCGGTACCAAAATCCTTTCCACGACTTTTTTGGCTTCCTTTTTAGGGGTGTTTATCCTCTTTACCCCTCCAGAGGCGGGGTCCATCGGTGGGCTCCCCACGATCATCGGTTATGCCCTGGGGCTGGCAAGCCTTTACCTCGCCTTTATGGTCCTGAGCCCCAGAATTCGGAAATATCTGCCCAAGGGCAGCACCTTAAATGACTTTGCACGAAAAAGATACGGAAAAAAAATGCATCTCCTGGTTCTTTTGTTGTCCATCTTTTATATGTTTGTCCACCTGGTGGCGGAACTTACGGCAATCAGTCTCGTGGCCTATGAGCTTGCGGGGATCCCTCTTATTTTCACGGCCCTGTTCCTTGGCCTGGGCACCATGGTTTATATCGCCTATGGAGGCCTTCGGGCTTCCATGTTCACGGACATGATCCAAATGGGTTTCGTACTGCTGCTCCTACTTATTACCACCGTCGGTGTGGTGGTTTACCTGGGCGGGTTGGAAACCATACTGACCCTCAGCACCGAGAACACACCGGAGCTCTTTGATTTTACCAATTTCGCCGGGATTGAATTCGGACTGACCCTGGGGATCGCCGTATTTGTGGCGAATTTGTTTCATCAGGGTTACTGGCAACGGGTATACTCGGGCAAAAATGATGGGTCCATAAGAAAATCCCTGATTTTTAGCATTATCATCGCCGTTCCCGTTATGCTCCTCACCGGATTTTTCGGAATTCTTTCCACGGGGCTGGGTTTTGGGGAAAATCCCTCCGTTGCTTTATTTTCCCTGGTTTACGCCATCTTCCCCCGGGGGCTGATTATCCTGGTGTTTATTTTGGCTCTGGCCCTGGTGATGAGCACCGTTGATACCCTGTTAAACGGAATGGTGGCCACCTTCAGTGCCAATAGCCGGGGGATTTTGAAAAACATGGACACCCCCGCCCTGCTTCGCTTTGCCAGAGGCTTAACCCTCGTGATCATTTTACCCGCCGCCTTCATTGCCGCCCGGGGCTACAGTGTCCTTTATTTGTTCCTCGTGGCGGACCTTCTCTGTGCCGGGGTGGTCTTCCCATTGTTTTACGGCCTATTTAATAAATTCGTTACGGAAAACACGGCCCTGGTGGCCTCCCTACTGGGCATCGCCTCGGGCATCCCCTTTTTCATGGCGGACCGTCTTCTAATAAGCTTTACGCTGCCCATTGTCATCTCCGGGGCGGTAACCTTGATCGGAACCTTCTATGGAAAAAAACAGCTTGCAAAAAGCCCCTAAAAGGGGCTTTTTCTTTGATTCTTACTGTTTTTCATTCATCAACTTTGCCTGGGGACTTCTCTTCAACAGCAGTCCGGAAATGGGAGCCAGCAGGGCTCCGATGCCCAGCATCATGAAAGGCACTCCCCAATGGACGGCCCCGGTAGGGTCC
>CAZTIJ010000149.1:0-5973 GCA_964613365.1 uncultured Clostridiaceae bacterium
TTATAGTACAAAGTACTTCTTGGAATTTCCAAATACTTTGCTGTCTGACTTCTATTATTATTATTAATTTCTAAAGCCTTTTTGATTAGAGATTTCTCAAAACATTCCAATTGATATTCTAAACGAGTACATTCAGGATCTATCTCTATTAGGTCCATAAATTTTTCATTTTTGAGGTCATCCGGCAAAGCCTCGGATTTGATGATTCCATTTTTAGATAAGACCACAAGATACTCTACCGTATTTCGAAGCTCCCGTATGTTTCCTTTCCAAAGGGCTCTTTTTAAATAAGGGTAAATATCGGGATCAATTTTTTTGATGCTGATATTATTTTCTCTACTGTACTCTTCCAAAAAATGATGGAACAATATCACAATATCTTCTTTTCTTTCCCGTAGAGGAGGCAAGTCAATCTCCACCACATTAAGCCTATAATATAAATCATGTCGAAATTCCCCTTTTTCAACCAACTCTTTGATGTTACGATTGGTAGCTGCAATAATTCGGACGTCAATCCTCAGCATTTTTTCAGAACCAAGAGGACTTACTTTTTGTTCATCCAATACACGGAGAAGCTTCGCCTGAAGATCTAGGGGCAGTTCTCCCACTTCATCAAGAAATAACGTTCCTTTATCTGATAGCTTAAAGTATCCTGCCTTTCCTCCCTTAATGGCTCCTGTAAATGCCCCTCCCTCATAACCAAAAAATTCACTTTCAAATAAGGCATGGGGAATTGCACTACAGTTCACACTGACAAAAGCTCCTTCCCTACCGCTTTCTTGGTGAATTCCTTTCGCAAAAAGTTCTTTTCCTGTTCCGCTCTCTCCTGTGATAAGCACATTGGTATTGGTTTTACTAACATATTTGGCCAATTCTATTTTATCCAGCAAAATGGGATCATGGCCTTTAATGTCATCAAAATAAGAACTCGAGTAGCGGTGAATTTCTGCAACTTTTTGTTGTAATGAAGTTATTTTCGAATTTGCATTTTCAAGTTTAGTCGTTAGGTTTCTTTGCTGAGTCATGTCCTTCTCCGTAGAAACTACTCCGATAAATTCCTTATTAATATAGATCGGTAAGGAACTAATGGAAACATAATAATTCTCTTTCGGAGAATAATAGACATTTTCTATAGCTTCTCGGGTTTCTAAGATTTTCAATCCTAGAGCATTCGGGAAAAAATCCCGAAGCTTCTTCCCCAAAATATCTTTTGTTGCAATCTGATACAGTTCTTCCGCCTTTTTGTTCCATAGTCGTACATATCCATTTTTATCAATGACCGAAACTGCTTCATGCATGTGGTTAATAATATCCTTATACTTATGGTTCATATCATAAAGGTGTGGAAAATATCGATTTAAAATATCTTTCTTGCGAATCACCCCTACCAGCTTTCCATTATTCTCTACGGGAAGGGTGTTGCTTTCTAATTTGGAGAATGTATTCAGTGCCTCTTTTATGCTTGTAGTATCCGGTAATCCTTTCAACGGGCGTTGAAGTTTGCCTTCAACCTTTTGATCAAAGTCAAATAAGTCGTCTTGGCTAATCGAAAGATCGCTTAATGTTATGATTCCGTATTTTTGCCTTTTTTCTTCCTCAGGATTAAAAGCCACCAAAGCTTCCTGGAAATTTTCTTGAAGCAGTTTATATAAAACATTTATAACCGCTTCATCCTTTTGAAGTATTAAGACTTTTGTGTCCACCAGCTGAATAATGCTGGCACTGAATAGATAATCACCAAACACATAAAACACCTCCAAATTAGAGTATATACTAAAAATTCAGTCGCAGCATTTAGAAAAAAGCACCACCGATTGGCAGTGCTTAATTAAGAAAGAAAAGCTGGTATTAAGGGTAAACTCGATTTAAAGTTCTTGCAAAGGGAATGGACTGTCGAATATGATCAATGCCGCAAACCCAACTTACCGTTCGCTCCAGTCCAAGGCCGAAGCCGGAATGAGGGACTGAACCATACTTCCGAAGATCAACATACCACTGATATACTTCTGTAGGGAGTCCTTCCTGCTTCATTTTTTCCAATAGGAGATCTTTATCGTGAATCCGTTCGGATCCTCCAATAATCTCTCCGTATCCTTCCGGAGCAATAAGATCCGAACCAAGAATAACCTTAGGATTTTCAGGATCCGGCTGCATGTAGAAGGCTTTCATCTCCGCAGGAAAATGCGTAATAAATACAGGCTTATCATACTGCTCAGCAATGTAGCTTTCATGGGGAGCCCCGAAGTCATCACCCCACTGAATGTCATAACCGGCCTTTTGTAGAATTTCTATAGCATCGGTATAGGTAACTCTTGGGAAGGGTGCCTTTACCCGTTCTAAGGCGCCGGTATCCCTTTCTAATACTTGAAGCTCCTGTTTCATGGTTTTAATGACTTTTTGAATCACATACTCCACAAAATTTTCTTGAACCCTCATATTTTCCTCAAAGTCTGTAAAGGCCATTTCCGGTTCCACCATCCAAATCTCATTCATATGTTTTCGGGTTTTGGATTTTTCCGCCCGAAATGTGGGCCCGAAGGTATAAACTTTATTAAAGGCCATGGCCGTAGCTTCTGCATATAGTTGTCCTGTTTGGGAAAGGTACACCTTTTCTCCGAAATAATCAATTTCAAATAAATCCGTTGTTCCTTCGCATGAAGCCGGTGTTATGATAGGAGGTTCCGTTAAAATAAAACCTTCCTTTCTAAAAAACTCCCGGATTGTGAAGTTCACTTCATCTCGAATTCGAAGAATTGCATTTTGTTTGGGGGTTCGCATCCAAAGGTGTCGATTTTCCATTAAAAAGTCTGTCCCATGTTCTTTTAAGGAAATAGGATAATCATCGTCTGCAAGATGAATAAGTTTTACCTCATCTACAAAAATTTCATAACCCAAAGTGGAACGATCATCTTTTTGCAGGCTTCCCAGCACTTCAATGGAAGATTCTTGCGAAATGGTTTTACACAGTTCAAAGACTTCCTCGGAAACGTGTTTTTTCATCATAACCCCTTGAATAAAACCGGAACCATCTCGAATTTGTAAAAATTGAATTTTCCCACTGGACCGTTTGTTATAAAGCCAACCTTTTATTCGTATTTTCTCTCCTTCAAATTCCTGTACCTTAGAAATGGTTATATCTTTATACATATTCTGTACCTCCAAGTTTCCATCGTTAGTTTAAACCTTTAAGTGCACCTCGGCACCTAAAGCATCCTGATGTTTTTGTAAAATCGGAACCAAGCTGTCTGTGATAAAATCCTCCACCTGCTCACCGGATCGACCGGTATACTTATGAGGGTCTACAATTTGAAGCAGTTCCTCTTTCGTTAGGGCAAAGAAGGAATCATCCGCTATTAGCTGCAGTAAATTATTTTCTCCGCCCAGCTTTTTAACATTATGTCCTGCGGTCAAGGAATGTTGCCGTATTCTCTCATGAAGTTCTTGCCGGTCCTTTCCTTTTTTCACCGCTTCCATCATGATGTTTTCCGTTGCCATAAAGGGCAACTCTTTTTTTAGATTTTCCTCTATGACCTTATCATTTACGACAAATCCGGAAGCAATATTGATGCCGATATCCAAAATAGCATCCGTTGCCATAAAAGTTTCCGGTATGGTGATTCTCCTGTTCGCAGAATCATCAAGGGTTCGTTCGAACCATTGGGTGGCGGTTACAAAGGATAAGTTTTGTAAGGCACTCATCACAAACTTTGATAAGGAAGAAATTCGCTCACTGCGCATAGGATTTCGCTTATAGGCCATGGCGGAAGAGCCGATCTGATTCTTTTCAAAGGGTTCTTCAATCTCTTTCAGGTGTTGAAGGAGACGAATATCATTGGTCATTTTATGCATACTCTGGGCAATGGAACTTAGTACGTACAGCAGATCAAAATCCTGTTTTCTTGAGTAGGTTTGACCCGTCAGCGGAAAATTCTCTTCAAAACCCAGTCGCTTTGATAACTTCCGATCGAGAGCTTTCACTTTTTCGCTGTCATTATCAAAGAGAGCCAGAAAACTGGCTTGGGTCCCTGTAGTTCCTTTTACCCCCCGAAACTTCATTTGCTCCAGGATAAAGGACAGTTTCTCGTAGTCCATAAACAGATCATAAAGCCATAGACTTGCTCTTTTGCCAACCGTAGTTATTTGAGCCGGCTGGTAATGGGTATAGCCTAAAGTCGGCAGATCTTTGTGTTCCTTTGCAAAAGCTCCAAGCTTATCCATTAAGTTAACCAGTTTCTTTTGAATTAATTGAAGGGCTTCACGGTAAATAATGATATCTGTGTTGTCGCCGACAAAGGCACTGGTGGCCCCTAAATGGATGATAGGCTTAGCCTTAGGGCATTGTACTCCATAGGCATAAACATGGCTCATTACATCGTGTCGTGTCTCCTGTTCCCTTTTTTTTGCCACGTCATAATTGATCTTATCTTGGTGGGCTTTCATTTCATTAATCTGTTCATCGGAAATCTTCAACCCCAGTTCCTTTTCAGTTTCTGCCAAGGCCACCCACAATTTTCGCCAATTTTTAAATTTATTATCCGGCGAGAAGGTATAAAGCATTTCTTCACTGGTATATCGTTCTATAAGTGGATTTTGATAAGTATTGTATTCCAACATTACACACCCTTCTTGGTTAATTTCCCTGCTTATCTATTCGATGTTCATATTAACTTTCATTGACTTAACCCTTATTTAAGTTCCTTGGATAAAAACGCATCCACTCGGTCCAGTCCCGTCTTAATATTATCCAGGGAGTTTGCATAGGATACTCGTAGATAATCATCGGACCCAAAAGCAACGCCGGGCACAAGAGCTACCTGGGCTTTCTCCAGGATGATTTCTGCGATTTCAATGGAATCCTTTACTGTTTTACCCGCTAAGCTGCGACCTTTCAGTTCTTTTATATTCATCATTACATAAAAGGCTCCTTGGGGTTCAATACAGGATACGCCTTTGATTTCATTGATTCGCTTAACCATAAACTGTCTTCGTTTGTTAAACTCACTTTTCATTTCTGCAAGAGAGCTTTGATCACCCACTAAAGCCTCCACACTGGCATATTGAGCCATGGTATTAGGGTTGGATGTGGCATGACTTTGAATATTCCCCATAACTTTTGCGATTTGTTTGTTCGATGCCGTATAACCGATCCTCCAGCCTGTCATGGCATAGCCTTTGGATAGTCCGTTTACCACAATGGTTAAGTCCTTGATCTTTTCATTAAAGCTTGCGACGCTTACATGAGGTTCCTCTCCGTAAATTAATTTTTCATAAATTTCGTCGGAGATGATAATTATATTATGTTCAGCCATAAGTTCTGCAATGGCCCGTAATTCTTCTTTTGTATATACGGTCCCCGTAGGGTTTCCCGGACTGTTAAGTAAAATCGCCTTCGTTTTAGAAGTGATTTTTTTCTTAATGCTCTCAGGAGTCATTTTGAACTCAGCTTCTTCTTTGCCTTCAATAAATACCGGTTCAGCATCCGCCATTTTTACGAGTTCCGGATAGCTTACCCAGTAAGGTATTCCGACTAATACTTCATCTCCAGGATTACAAATAGCTTGCAGAGCATTATAAATCGAATGTTTTGCTCCATTGGATACAATGATTTGCTCTGGACTGTACGCTAAACCATTATCTTTTTGAAGTTTATCACAGATGGCATTTTTTAACTCGGGAATTCCGGAAGCTGCGGTATATCCAGTCAGCCCCTTGTTCATTGCTTCCACCGCTTTATCAATGATATGCTGGGGTGTATTAAAGTCCGGCTCCCCAACACCAAAACCGATTACATCTTTGCCCTCGGCTTTCAATTCTTTTGCCTTCGCAGCAATGGATAGTGTCATTGAAGGTGATAGATTAAGATGCTTTTTCGATAGTTCTATACTCATTATAACCCCTCCTATAAGTTGTTTTCTCCTGTAGTTACCTCACAGTATTCATTTTAACAAATTTCTATTTTATTATCCATATAAA
>CAZTIJ010000150.1:0-5960 GCA_964613365.1 uncultured Clostridiaceae bacterium
GTGGCCATTTCAACCCGCCCGGTCATTCCGATCTGTTGCCCTTCGATCTCCTCCGTCAGTGCCAGGTTCACAGGATAAAACCGTCCTCCCTCTTCGGGAATTCTCCCCACTTCCGTTACCCGGGCCTCCCACTTTTCATCGGAGATCGCGGGGATCTCCACCTTCGCCGAATCCCCTTCGGAAATCTTTAGCAGGTACTGCTCGGAAATTGCGGTGCTCAGCTGCATTTTTCCCTCCCCGGCCAGAACCACGGAAGGGGTGACGGGATTTGCCAGATCCCCTTCTTTGACTCGAACTTTTAGCACTTCTCCGTCGGCCGGGGCGTAAACATAGGTTTTTTCATACTCTTCCTGGGCACGGTCCAGGATCCGCTGTGACCATTTCACCTGCTCTTCGTAAAAGGATTCCTGCACCTTGGTTCGGTCCCCTCTTTCTATTGCATTTACAAGATCCCGGGCACTTTCGGTTCTTCTCTTTGCCATATCCAGACGTTTTTCATACTTGGTAAGCTGATAGCCCTTTAGGCTTTCCTCTTCATAGGATTTTTCCGCTTCTTCCAGTGCCTTTCTTTGTTCTTTTTCATGGATTTTGGCCTCCTCTAAGTGCTCCTTGGCCATGGTTAGAGACCAGGTGTCCTGTTGTCGGGACTGGGCCAGATTTCCCCGGGCACTGGCCAGATTGCTTTCCGCCTCCATAATGGCGGATTCCTGCTTTGTGCTGTCCAGTCGAAATAACAGCTCCCCTTTTTCCACCGAATCCCCTTCTTCTACGTAAATCTCCTCCACGGTACCCAGGGTTTTCGCCGTAATTCGCCAGTCATTCTCCGGCACGAAAAATCCCATGGTATGAAAAACCTCCTTCAGATCCCGGGGATTTACCTCCTCCACCTCTACCAACGGTAGGGGCTCTTCCTCTTGTACTTCCATTGTATCCTCCTCGGCACTCACCAGAGTAACCATGATTACCATGGACAAGAGACAAAGGAGTCCGATTATCATATAAACCGTTGTTTTTTTCGGTAAAGACGGACGCTTGAATAATTTCATAGTAACCCTCCTATGACTTATCGTGTCTTTCAAGAGCCTAACATCCTTAAATGAACTGACTATGAACTTTTTTATTTTTTGCAAACAGACCAAAAAAAGTACGGCCATTCACAACTTGAGGGTTATGAATGGCCGTACTTCTTTATTAAATGGACGTTCCTCTTGAAGTATTTCTATTTTATTTCATCCCCGTCACGTTTTTTCCCTGATCATCCTTCAGTAAAAGGAGTGCCGAAGCCTTTACGCTTCCATTTGTTCCCGCTTTTTTTGATACTCTTCTTCCGTAATTTCTCCTTTTGCTAAGCGCCTATCCAGTATCTCTTTTGCCGATTGATCGGTGGTGCTTCGGGACTTATTATGGGGTCCGGATTTATTCAACAGAAGAAACACGACCAGAGCGGTGACGATTAAAACAATTCCTCCCCACACAAATAAATTCCCTAAGGGATTCCTTCTCATCATGCCTCGGGAACCTGTGTCCCAAGTCATCCAGGAAGAGTCATCATCCGCGGTCATCCTAGACGAATCCCCATACCAGTCCGATAGCCATCCCTCCATTTGATGAATCTCATCCCGTTGACTGTTTCTGATGTCCCGGGCCAAGGCCGCCACCTCTTCATGCTCCGCCAATCGGCGCATTAATAACTGTTGCGACATCATAACGGCTTCCATATGATGGGGAATCATATCCTCCAAAAATATCCGATCCAGTTCCTCTCCTGTTAGGTTTTCATAGTTCCCCATCATCGGCTCATAATCCACTTGATGTTCTTCCTCGGGATACCATTCTTCAAGAAAACCCTGCATCCGTTGAATCTCTTCTCTTTGGGTTCGAATGATTTTCTCTGCAAAGTCCCGCATTTCTTTGCGCTCCGTATGATCTCTTAAAATTTCCGCATTATCCACAGCCTCTTGATGATGGGGGATCATATGCACCAAATACTCATATTCATTATCGACAAAAACGCGGCTGGACCGCATCATTCCAGGGCCTCCATGTCTTGGACCCATCCCGACGCTTAACAGAATGCTTGCCAGTAGGGTCACTGCAAAAATAATTTTCCTTGTCTTTCTTTGTGTCATATAAATCCCTCCTTCAAGAATCCTCACCATCTACACTACGTTAGGTATATACCCCACTTTTTTCTTGCATACTCACCTCCATCCCTTTTATGTTTTTTTAGGGATTTTTCGGGTAATAATAAAACATATTTTTCCAAGATGCTTTCACCCCAAAAAACAAAAGGGCCATGAAAGGAGGAAAGCCATGAGTGATCGACGAAATAATAACCCGGAACCTAACCGGGCATTAGATAAAAATACACTGCTTGATAAAATTTCAAGGCATTTGCCGGGGGTACTCTATCAGTTTTTGATGACCCCGGAAAAAAAAGCCTCCTTTCCCTATGCCACCGAGGGGGTCCGGGAAGTCTTCGAGCTGTCCCCCGCCGAGGTGCAGGAGGATGCCCACAGGGCTTTTTCCCGGGTGCATCCCGATGATTATGACCGTGTGATGGAAACCATCGACTTTTCATTCAACACCCTGAATCTTTGGAAATTCGAGTTTCGGGTGGTTCTGCCCCGAAAGGGGGCCAGTTGGATCCGGGGAATCGCTCGGCCGGAAAAGCTTGCCGACGGCAGTGTTCTTTGGCATGGCTACCTTCGAGAGATCAATGAACTAAAAGAAATTGCGGAAATGATCGAAACCTTTTTCGAAATCAGTCCGGATCTTCTTTGCATTACAGATTTGAAGGGAAACTTCATCCGGGTCAATCGAGCCTGGGAAATGCTTCTGGGATACTCCGAGGACTTTCTTATCACGAAAAACTCTCTGGATTTCATTCATCCCGAGGATGAAGAAAAAACCCTACAGACCCTGGAAGAGATCAGGACCCGAGAAAGGGCCTTAGACTTTGTCTACAAACACCGGGGCAGGGATGGAGAGTATCGCCATTTAGAATGGCGGGCCCAGCGCCGGGGAAGCTTTATTTACGCCGCCGCCCGGGACATAACCGAAAGAGTCCATGCCCAACAGGAGGCCGCCCATCGAAATGATCTATTAAAATACATCATCGAACATAACCGCAGCGCCGTGGCGGTTCATGATAAGGACTTAAACTACTTATATGTCAGCAACAAATACCTGGAAACCTTTCGGGTGAAAGAGGAAAACATCATCGGAAAGCATCATTATGAAGTTTTTCCCGACCTTCCCCAAAAGTGGCGAAAGGTCCACCAAAGAGCTTTACAGGGGGAGGTTTCCGGCGCCGGAGAAGATCCCTATTACCGAAAGGACGGAACCGTGGACTGGACCCAATGGGAATGTCGACCCTGGTACCAACAGGACGGCTCTGTGGGAGGGATCATCGTCTATACCGAGGTGATCACCGATCGAAAGCGAATGGAACAAAATCTTTACCGGGAAAAGGAACAGTTTAAAACCACGTTGCTTTCCGTGGGGGACGGGGTCATCTCCACCACCCGGGAGGGAAGGATTAAAGTTATGAACCCCGTGGCGGAAACACTCACGGGATGGTCCCTGGAGGAAGCCCTTGGCAAACCCCTGGATCAGGTTTTCATCATCCTGGATGAAAAAACGAAAAAAAACTGCCTCAACCCGGCGATGAAGGCAATGGATACCGGAGAGGCCCTAAAGTTGGAGGGGCCCATCCTGCTGATTTCCAAGACGGGCAGGGAAATTCCGATTCAGGACTCCACCTCCCCGATTAAGGACCGGGAAGGGCGGGTTACCGGTGCGGTGATCGTCTTTCAGGATTTCACCGAGGAAAGGAAGCGGGAAAAACAGATTGAATATCTAAGTTTCCATGACTCGTTAACAGGGCTGTATAACCGTCGGTATATGGAGGATTCCACCCGACGGCTGGACACCCCTCGGTCCCTGCCCTTTTCTGTAATCCGTGTGGATGTCAACGGACTGAAACTAACCAATGATGCCTTCGGCCATGCCATGGGGGATCGGCTACTGCAGGAGGCGGCCCGGATTCTTAAAAAATGCTGTCGGGCAGAGGATATCCTCTGCCGAACCGGAGGGGATGAGTTTGATATCCTTTTGCCCAGGACCACCCCCGATGAGGCAAAGGCCATTATGGCCAGAATTCACAAAGAGGCCGCCGCCTCCCCGGTGGACAACATGATCCTTTCCCTGGCCATCGGTCACGGAGTAAAGGATCATCCGGACCAAAGCATTTTCGATGTCCTAAAGGAAGCCGATGACCGCATGTATAAGAATAAGCTTCAATACGGCCGGACGATGAGAAGTCAGGTGATCGAAACCCTGCTGGAGAGTCTTCATAACAAATACGACCAGGAACAGCTTCATACGGAAATGGTCTCGAAGTACTCTGTGATGCTGGCCCGGGGTATGAACCTTTCTCCGGGGGAGGTTAAAGAAATGGAAACCGCCGGGCTTCTCCACGATATCGGAAAAATCATGTTCCCCCCGGAACTGTTACACAAGATCCAAAATTTAACCGATCAGGATTGGGAAATCATAAGAAAACACCCCCTTACCGGCTATCAGCTTCTTCGAGGGGTGGATGAATACGCAGGTTTTGCGGAATATGTACTGTACCATCACGAGCACTGGAACGGAAGCGGATATCCGGAAGGATTGAAAGGAAAGGCCATTCCCCTCCAGGCCCGCATCCTCTCCGTTGCCGACGCCTATCAGGCCATGACCACTCCCCGGCCCTACCGTCGGGCCTTAAGTAAAGAAGAAGCCCTAGGGGAATTGAAAAAAAACGCCGGGTCCCAGTTTGACCCGGAAATCGTTAGGATGTTTGTCCATATGATGGAATGATACGAAAAATGACACAGAACACATAGGGGACGGAGGTGTTTGAGTCATCCTATGACTCAAACACCTCCGTCCCCTATGTGTCACCAGCTTATTTCATCGGGGAAAAATAGTTTTTCCGTTACTTTTCCCTTTCCCGTGGGCAGAACAAAGGAGATTCGTTCCCCCTGATTTTTTTTGTCCCGTTCCATGGCCTCCCGGAGCATCGGAAGGGTAATCCCCTTTATTTCCGGGGAAATACCGGTTTTCTTTATCAACCCTGCGATTTCTTGAAAGTATTCCTCTTCGATAAAGCCCTGATTTTTCGCCATCATGGCTTCGTAATGCATTCCGATCAGCACCGCTTCTCCATGGGTGTATCTTTCATAATCGGTCAGCACCTCCAGGGCATGGCCCAGGGTATGGCCGAAGTTCAGGATTTTTCGAAGCCCCTTTTCCCTTTCATCCCCGGCGACAATCCTGGTTTTAATACTGCAGCACTGCTTGATCACCCGGTTTACCACGGCGGGCTCCAGGGCCAGCATCCCCTGAAAGTTTCGATTCACATAGCGTAGAAAGTCATAATCATCGATGATTCCGTATTTGATCACTTCCCCGATGCCGGTGATCAGCTCCCTTTTTCCCAGAGTGTTGAGCACCGTGGGGTCGATCAGCACTGCCCGGGGCTGATAAAAGCTCCCCACGGTGTTTTTTCCCCCGGCGGTGTTCACTCCGGTTTTTCCTCCCACACTGCTGTCCACCTGGGCCAGCAGCGTGGTGGGTACCTGGATGTAGGGAATCCCCCGCATATAGATCGAGGCGGAAAAACCGCCGATGTCCCCCACCACTCCGCCGCCCAGGGCAATCACCCGGCTATCTCGCCTCAGGCCGAAGTCCAGCATCCGGGACAGAATTTTTTCCACCGTGGCCAGGGTCTTGCTTTCCTCTCCGGGAGGCAGTACGATTTTACAGACCCGGTGGCCCTTAAGGGCATGGTCCAGAGCCTTGCCGTATAGCCGCTCCACGTTCTGATCCGTAATCACCGCCGATGCCTCGTTTTCGTTCAGATACCTTCCCAGCCGGGAGAGCACCCCTTCTCCGATCAGAATTTCATAGCT
>CAZTIJ010000151.1:0-5956 GCA_964613365.1 uncultured Clostridiaceae bacterium
TTTTCCACTATTAAAACTCAAAGAAGTTTCCTCCTCTCCATTATTTTAAATTAATACTATAGGTGTTTTCAACACCATCTACGCTCTTAATTTCCTCCATGGTTTCCTGATCCACTATATTGTCAGATTCAATAATCATAAAGGCTTCCTTCCCTCGATTATGACGGTAGACCTTCATAAAAGCAATATTGATTTCGTGTTTTGCTAAAGCCGCCGTCACCTTCGTCACAATACCCGGGCGGTCCACATGGGGAACCACTAAAGTAAAGTACTCTCCGGTAAACTCGAGGTCCAGCCCATTAATCCTTGTTATTACAATATTCCCCCCTCCGATAGAGGATCCCATAACCTCCACCGTTTCACCACTGCTTTTTTGAATTTCCATTTTCACCGTATTGCTGTGCACATCGCCTAGATCGGACTTAACAAACTCAAATTTTACACCTAATGATTCTGCAATAGTAAAGGATTCAACAATCCGCTCATCATCAGGGTCAAAACCTAAAATTCCCCCAACCAAGGCCCTATCGGTCCCATGACCTTTGTAGGTTTCACTGAAGGAGCCATGGAGTAAAAAACGCACATGAACAATATCTCCTTTAGACATTTTGTTCCCTACCTTAGCGATTCGACAAGCACCGGCTGTATGAGAACTGGAAGGTCCGATCATATTAGGCCCTAAAACATCAAACATACTTAACTCACTCAAAACAATCCCTCCTTTTCTTAAAAAAAGATGGTTTTGCAACCATCTTAGCAGTCCTTTTTTATTTGCAAGCTATAGCGTCAATTTCCACCTTAACATCCTTTGGAAGCCGGGCAACTTCGACACAGGCTCTTGCAGGTTTATCATCTTTGAAAATCTCTCCGTAAACTTCATTAATCAAAGCAAATTCATTCATATCATTAATAAAGATCGTTGTTTTTACCACATCACCAAGACTGTATCCCGCTTCTTCTATTACCGCTAGCAGATTTTTAAGCGACTGACGGGTTTGTTCCTTCACATCCTCCGAAACCAGTTCCATAGTTTCCGGTACAAATGGGATTTGGCCGGAAACGAAAAGCATTCCATTCATCTCCACTCCTTGGGAATAGGCACCGATTGCTGCGGGAGCTTTCTTTGTGTTGATTAATTTTTTCATTTTCATTCTCCTCTCAATTATCCATTTATTCTAATTTCATCTAAATAATTATAGATTGTGTATCTTGATACACATAAAATTTTAGCTACGTAATCAATAGCTCCTTTGATTAAAAATGCGCCTTGGTCATCAAGTTTCTTCACTATTCTAACTTTTTCATCTTTGTTCATATAAGCCACCGGACGACCAAAGGCCTCCAGGGTATCCGAAACAATATTGACTAGAATGTCATTTACATTGTTGTTTTCAAAATCTCCGAGCTTTGTCTCTCCCTCGATATCGGTTTTTACGAGTTCCTCTAAAGATTTTTGAGCAACAATAAACTCTGAAACATTGATATTAATACATAGACATCCAATAATTTCATCATTCTCATCCCTTATAAACATGGTAGAGGATTTCAATACCTTGCCGTCGGAGCTTTTATTTTTATAATTTAAAATATTATCCGCTTTCTTCCCTCGTCGGATTGCTTGAATCCCCACATCTAGCATAGGACTTCCCACACTTCGTCCGGTTACGTGACCATTATAAATTGCTATAATAGACTTGTTTGAATTTTTAATTTCATGTAGTACCACTTCACAGTTCTTACCAAAGGTTTTCCCAATTCCTTCGATCAAAGGAATCATACGTACTAAAACTGGATGAACATTTTTCATGGACGATCGCTCCTATTCTTAAAAATTACTTCGCATATTATAAGGGTGTATCGGGTTTCCCATCGGTTACTGATATGATTTGAGCATCTTGCCAAATTTTTTCTAAATCATAAAACTGTCGGGTTTCTTTTTCAAAGATATGAACGACGATGTCTCCGTAATCCAATAAAATCCAGTTTCCCGCTTGATATCCTTCTTTATTACGATGAAAAACCCCCTCTTCTTCCAAATGATCAATAATTTCGTCAGCCAAAACCTTTGTTTGGCGTAAGGATTCTCCATTTGTTAAAATAAAGTAATCTGCTATGGTCGATACAGAATCTAAATTAATTACCATCGTATCCTTTCCTAATTTGTCATCAATCACTTTTAAAATTACTTCCACTAAATTTCGGGAACTCTCAGTCATGTTTTTCCTCCTTAGTATTATGGATTTTTATTATTATTGTTCGTTTGTGGTGTTTTTTCATTCGTTGACAATTGTTTTAGGATTTCATTCCTCGCTTTTACTGTTTCACAGTGCAGCACCTTGTCCGTGGCAAGTAAAAATTTAATAGTATTATTAAAACCTTGTAACAAGCCTTCATTAAGGTCTTTATAAGCCAACTTCCTAAGGGCTTCTACTCCTGGATAATCACGGTTTTCCTCAATAAAATCTGATAAATATATGATTTTTTCCAAGGGGTCCATATTTGTCCTTCCTGTGGTATGGTATCTTATGGCATGCAGAATTTCTGGATCTTTGATGCCAAACTCAATCTTTGCCAAATGGGCTCCCACCACCCCATGAAGGAGTTGATAGGTTTCAAATAGGTTTTGGTCCACTTTCAGGTTATGGTCATAAATATAGTTTTTCAGTTCATCTTCGCCCATATCTTTGGCATAATCGTGAAGCAAGCCCGCAATCTGTGCCTTTTCTTCCGATATACCATAATTATTTGCTAAACTACAAGCGGCTTTCGCTACGCCAAGGGTATGCTGATATCTACCAGGGGGTTGTCGCTTCCTCAACGCCTCTTTTATTTTTTCAACCAACTTATCATTTGCTTTCATTTTATTACCTCACTCTACTTATAAAGGCCTCGAGTATTAATATATTTATCCACTTCCTGGGGAACTAAATACCGAACACTCTTGCCGCTTTTCACTAATTTGCGAAGGGATGTGGCCGATATATTCAAGGTCTTTGCATAAATTGTCTGTATGTTACAAGGATATTTTTCCTTATAATATTTGATTTTTTCTTCTACCTTACTGGTTTTATAATAGCTCCTGGATAAAACGATTAATTCTACCATTGATAGGAACTCTTCTAAATCCTTCCAACTATCCATATCCAAAAAAGCATCGGCTCCCAAAATGAAAGCGAAGACCGTATCCTTTGGATACTGCTTTTGCAACTCTTTTATTGTTAATATCGTATAAGTAATCCCGGATTCATAAATCTCGTAATCACACACTGTAAAATTTTGGTTGTCTCTCACGGCTAGCTTCACCATATTTAATCGGTCGATTCCCGGAGACAAATCTTTTGTGTTTTTATGGGGGGGGTTGCCGGAGGGAATAAATAAAATTTCTTTCAATTGATGCTCCTCTAGAGCAATTTGGGCTATACGTAAGTGACCAAAATGTATAGGATCGAAGCTCCCTCCGATGACACCGACTTTTTTCATTTTCTCACCCTCTTATACCAGTTTGAATTTCTAGGCTTTTGGGAGCTTTATTTTTTTGTTCTCTTCTGATTCCTTGTATATAACAAACTTCTTGCCTATGGCTTGAACAAACTCCGCTTCGGACTTTTCAGCTACCTCCGATGCCGCTTCCTTCGTATCTAAATCCGAATTATCCAACACAGTAATTTTCACTAATTCTCTTGCCTCTAAGGCATTCTTCAGTTGTTCAATAAAACTTTCGTTTATCCCTGATTTCCCAATTTGAAAAATCGGATCTATATCATGGGCTAATTTTTTCAAATAACTTCGCTGCTTTCCTTTTAGCATACAATACCTCCTTTACTCTGTAAACTCAAACTCTATATCATATATTTTTACAGTGTCACCTTCGTTAATTCCTAAGTCCCGAAGTTTTTGAATGACGCCTTTGTCCTTTAAGAATTTTTGAAAGAAATTCATCGACTCTGTATCCTCAAAATTCACCGAATCAATCAGTCGTTCAACTTTCTTTCCTTCAACAACATACAGTCCATTTTCTTGGTAGACCCGGATTGCATCCTCCTGGTTCGCTTCATGCTGGTACACTTTAATTTCATCTTGAGGCTTAACTACCGGCTCTTCTTTTTCAATTTGTTGAAGCTGTCGAAGAACCTCGTCTAAAAGCTTTTCAATACCAAGCCGAGAGATGGCAGATGCTTCCATGTATGTCATTCTATTTTCCTCGACCCTTTGTCTAACCCTCCGACTGATTTCATCGTCTTGTAACAAGTCCACTTTATTGCCTACTACGATTCGACATTTATGAATTAGGGCTTCGTCGTATTTGTTCAGTTCATTACTGATTTTTTCAAAGTCATCCAACGGATCCCGTCGTTCTGATCCGGAAATGTCCAGTACGTGGACCAAAAGCTTAGTTCTTGCCGTATGTTTTAAAAATTCATGTCCAAGCCCCACACCTTCGTGAGCACCTTCAATCAATCCGGGAATATCAGCAAGAACAAAACTGTCCTTACCTTTATAATCCACGATCCCTATATTTGGATGAATCGTAGTGAAGTGATAATTCCCTATTTTTGGTTTTGCGCTGGTAACCACCGACAACAAAGTTGATTTTCCAACGTTGGGAAATCCAATTAAACCCACATCTGCAACCACTTTCATTTCCAGTTCCAGCTCCAGTTCATCCGTTCGTTCTCCCGGGGTGGCAAACTTCGGAGCCCTTCGGGTAGAGGTTTTAAAACGGGCATTCCCTCGACCGCCTCCACCACCTTTTTGTATTAATGCACGGTCTTCTTTATCGACCAAATCAGCCAATATCTCACCGGTATGTTTATTCTTGATCGTGGTGCCCGGCGGTACTTTAATGATAAGATCCGCCCCATCTTTTCCTTTTCGATTGGCTTTGGCACCGTTGGCCCCGTTTTCCGCCCGATAATGCTTTTTGTATCGAAAGTCTACCAAGGTTCGTATCCCTTCATCTACTTCAAAGTAAATATCTCCCCCTATACCGCCATCTCCGCCGGCGGGGCCTCCCGATGGCTCATACTTTTCCCTTCGAAAAGCTACAATGCCATCACCGCCATTTCCTGCTTTAATTTTTATATCAACTTTATCAATAAACATGTCTCATCACCCTCATTTATATGGTATATACCACTTTTCCTTCTCATTAACACAAGTTTTTGAACTGTTAAAAAAAAACCGCCATCAATGGCGGTTTAGATAGCTTTTCTTAAATATTAGTTTGGGTAGATACTTACTTGCTTCTTATTTTTACCGATTCGCTCAAATTTCACAGAACCATCGATTGTTGCAAATAGCGTGTCGTCGCCACCTCGTTTAACATTATGTCCCGGGTGGAACTTTGTACCTCTTTGTCGAACTAAGATATTACCGGCCAACACATGTTGTCCGTCACCTTTTTTCACACCCAACCGTTTAGAAACACTGTCACGACCATTTTTTGTACTTCCTACACCTTTTTTACTCGCAAATAGTTGTAAGTTCATTTTAATCATTTTTTACACCTCCAGTTCGTCAATTTCCATAAATTCAGAATAACTATGTTGGACGCTTTTCATACCCAAATACATGGTGTTTACGATAATATCTGTTTCCCTCGCCTCGACAGCTGAGAGATTTTCAGAAATCTCACAGATTAAGTAACCGGCCTCAATTCTGTAGTCAATATCAACCTTAGCTACTTCCAACAGTCCGATGATGCAAGTTTGTCCTAGTACAGAAATGGCTGAACAGACGATATCTTCTCCATGTTCTGCTGCATTGGCATGTCCTTTGATTTCAAAAAAATAGATTTTCTGTTTCTTTTTTTTAAATATTACTTTTACCATAGGGCGTACTACTACCCATTAATCTTTTGAATGGACAACTTTGTGTAAGGCTGTCGATGTCCCTGCTTTTTTCTGTAAGCTTTTTTCGGCTTGTATTTGAAAACCGTAATTTTTTTAGACTTTCC
>CAZTIJ010000152.1:0-5955 GCA_964613365.1 uncultured Clostridiaceae bacterium
CCTATGGTTTCCGATCCTGATACCGCCCATATCCGTAAAGCCATGGATAGCTTAGACTTTTTAGTGGTTCAGGACATCTTCCTTACGGAAACTGCAGAACTTGCGGATGTAGTTCTTCCGGCAACCGCCTATGCGGAAAAGGATGGAACCTTTGTGAATACCGAAAGAAAGGTACAGCGAGTTCGAAAAGCCATCGATGCACCGGGAGAGGCGAAAAATGATTGGGAGATCTTTATGACCCTGATGAACCGATTAGGTTATGAAAAAACCTATGGAAGTGCTTCGGAAATCATGGATGAAATTGCCACGGTGACCCCTCAATATGCAGGAATTGACTACAGCCGACTGGAAGGGGACGGATTACAATGGCCGTGTCCCACCAAAACCCATGAAGGAACCAAGTTCCTCCACGGAGAGCGGTTTGCTCGGGGACTGGGTCTGTTCAAACCGGCAGAGTATCGTCCATCCGCCGAGGTTACCGATGATGAATATCCAATGATCATGACCACCGGTCGAGTACTGTATCAGTATCATACCAGAACCATGACCGGAAAAACCGAAGGATTAAACAACCTGGCACCGGAGAGTTTTATTGAAATCAGTCCCGAGGTTGCCCGGGTGAGAAACATTGAAACCGGAGACATGATTAAGGTATCCTCCCGAAGAGGCAGCATCACCGTTAAAGCCAAGGTTACCGATAAAATTTCCGGCAACACCGTATTTATTCCTTTCCACTGGGCACAGGGAGCCGCCAACGTCCTGACCAATGGAAGCGTACTGGATGAATACTCGAAGATTCCGGAGTTGAAGGTAAGTGCAGTGAATATCGAAAAAGCCTCTTAATTCAAGAATCCTATCGTTACCTGATTTTTAGTAGCCAAGCCCTGCAAGGAGTTCCTCCTTGTGGGGTTTTTCACTGAATAAGGGTATAAGTAAGAAAAACTGAAACAGAACAGGTTGGGGGGAATCAAGATGGAAAAAATACCGGATCCTTTCCCGGGGGCCTTTTTCCCGGGGGATGGGTTGTATTACCAGGCATTCCAGCTATGGGAAGCTTCCTCAGGAAAAAAGGAAGAAGACATTCCCGAGGTAAGCTTGAGAAAGAAGCAGGAAAATGAAAAGGCGATGCTCGCCCTTGCAGGGGCAATAGAGGGGGCAAAATCGAAGGCGCAGTTGAAAATGATCTTGGAAGATTTTATAGGAAAGGGCCCGGTGTTTTCTGCCCGGGGAAAGAGCATCCTTAAGGATCCGGATTTCCTTGAGAGTTCCGAGGAGTTCCTTGAAAAGGTACAACAATACGAGCCGAATTTCACCAAGGAAGATACGGGCCAGGCCCTGCGGAATGTATGGATCATGAACTTATTGCAAAAGGCTTTTAAGATACCTGTGGTCTGTACCGACGGGGTGTTCGGCTACAGCATGCTCTATCCTTATACCGACAATTTCATGGATGATACGGAAATTCAAAAAAACGAAAAGCATCGGGCCTGTGAACGGTTAAACCACCGGTTGGCAGGACGGGGGGAGCATCCCCGGGGAATCCAGGAGGAGAAGATTTTCCAGATGATTGAAAAAATAGAAGACAGCTTTCCCAGGGAATCCTATCCCGGGGTGTTTCAGAGTCTGTTGTATATTCATTTTAGTCAGTGGGGAAGTTTAAAGCAGCACAGGGAGAATTTCAATGGGAGGAAAAAAAGCCGAAAGGAAGAGGAAAAGGAACTGTTGACAATCAGTTTTCATAAAGGGGGAGCTTCGGTTCTGGCCGATGGGTATTTGGTGAAAGGGAATCTCTGCTCCGAGGAAAAACGGTTCTGTTTTAATTACGGCGTGATTTTGCAATTGACCGATGATCTACAGGACTGTAAAGAGGATTATGATAATCGCCACCAAACCCTTTTTTCCATGGATTATTCCCGGGAGCCCTTGGACGAAAAAGTCCGTCGATTAATTGTTTTTTCCCAAAAAGTTTTCGGGGGTTCCTTTGGCAATGGGGAAGCTATGGAAATGCAAAGGTTTTTGTTGGAACACACCCTTTGGTTGATCTTAGGGTCGGTGTTGATGAACCCCTGCTGTTTTTCCCGGGAGTTTGTGGGGTGGGCAGAGGCTCGGTTTCCCGTGTCCCGAGGTTTTTTAGAGGCTCGGGGAGAGGAGTTTCAGGGAAAATTGAAAAATTCCCGTTTTCTGAGGATGAAAGAGCCTGGGAAACTGTGATAGAATAAAGGAAAGCAAAGGAAATGGAGAGATAAAAAATGAACTATGAAGGTCAGATTTATCGGCCGCCCAGTGAGGCCTACAGCTTAATTTTACAAGTAAGTATCGGATGTTCCCATAATCAATGCAGCTTTTGTGGGATGTATAAAGAAAAAACCTTTCGCCTTCGAGGGGTGGAAGAAATACTGGAGGACTTAAAAAGGGCACGGGAGCAACACTCCGTAGTAAAAAAAATATTCTTGGCCGATGGAAACGCCTTGGCCATGCCCACGGAGGATTTAGAAAGGATCCTGGGGGAAATTCAACGGCTGTTTCCTGAATGCAAGAAAGTGTCCTCCTACAGTGCCCCGAAGGACCTGTTGAGAAAAAGTCCTGAAGAGTTGGGAAAGATTAACAGGCTAGGACTTTCCATGTTGTACCTGGGGGTGGAGTCCGGCAGCGGAAAAATTCTCGAAGGGGTCTGTAAAGGGGTTACTCCCCGGGAAATGATAGAAGCCGGTGAAAGGGCAAAAGAAGCGGGGTTTACCCTATCGGTTACGGTGGTCTCGGGATTAGGAGGCAAGGATTTGTGGCAGGAGCACGCAACGGAATCGGCGAAGGTGATCAACCGTATTCAGCCCGATTATTTTGCTCTTTTGACCCTGCTGGTCCAGGAAGGGACCCCACTATACGATGAGGTGCAAAAAGGAACCTTCCGGCTCTTGAATCCAAAGGAGGTATTACAGGAAACCCATAGGATGATAAAGGCCTTGGAACTGCACCATACCATTTTTCGAAGCAATCATGCATCGAATTATGTTTCTCTGGAGGGGACCCTGCCCCGGGATAAGGAGCCTTTATTGAAGAAAATCGAAGAAGCCTTGGGAAATAGCGAAGCGTATTCCTTTAAAGAATCCTATCGAAGACTGTAAAACATGGAAACAATCAGGGATGGAAGGCCTTATAACCGACCATTATGAACCATAAGACTTTTGCATAAACAGGAAAAAGAGAATCATTCCTATCCACAATATGTTATAATTTTATCAAGATGAGAATCGTACGCGGCTTAGGGGAGAAAAAGCGAACAAAGCTGCGAATATATTTTAGGAGGAATAAATATGTTTGGTGGAAGATTAGGGATTGTCGAACTGATTTTGATTCTGGTGGTGGCTTTGGTGATTTTCGGTCCCGCAAAACTTCCGGAGATCGGGAAAGCCGTAGGCAAAAGCTTAAAGGAATTTAAGAAGGAAACCAGTAATCTCATGGGGGACGGAGAGGCTTCGGAATCGAAAAAAAGCAATGAAAAGAAAGAAGAGGAAAGCCAAGAGATCAAGCAGGACCAAGGAAAGGAAATTTCCACGGAGGAAAACAAGGGGAAAAAATCCCAGGATCAGTAACGATCAGGAACCAACCCTGGTACGGATCAGGAAAATAGGCATTCAAAATTCACAGTACGATAAGTGCTTAAGGAGGGTCCTTCGTTGAAGGAAGAAGGATTGACACTGGTAGAACATTTAACCGAATTAAGAAAACGGATTATAATCGTGATGATCACCTTGTTGGTGGCAACGGGGGTGGCCTTTTATTTCGTGGAGGAAATTCAAAGCTTGATGATCCGCCCCGGAGGAGAGGTGGATTTCATTTATCTCAGCCCTCCGGAACTGTTAATGGCTCATATTAAGTTGGCTTTGATGACGGGACTGATAGGGGCCTTGCCCATTATTTTCTATCAGGTGTGGTCCTTTGTGATTCCCGGTATTCAAAAAAAACAGAGGGTTTTCCTTTTTTTATCCGTGTTTTTCGGGACCTTCTTTTTTGTGGGAGGCATTGTCTTTGCCTATTTGCTGATTCTCCCCTTAAGCATTGAGTTTTTTGCGGGAATGGCCAGTGATCAGGTGCAGCCCTTGTTTTCCTTTACCAATTATATCGGCTTTGTCACCTCCATTCTATTCGCTTTCGGAGTGGCTTTTGAACTGCCGATGCTGGTACTGCTTTTGACAAAGTTCAACCTGGTACGACCGAAAACCCTTCGAAAGTTCAGGAAGTTTGTGTTCTTAGTGGTGGTGGTTCTCTCTGCCCTGATTACGCCGCCGGATATTATTTCCCAGGCTCTGTTGGCGGGACCGATGATGGTTTTATTCGAACTGAGCATTCTTATATCCTCTGTGATTTATCGTAAAAAAGAAAAGGAACAATAGGGTAGACAAATAATAAAGGAAGGAAAAGCCCCCTGGAGACCATGGGGCTTTTCTTCAAAATGGGCTGGGGCTCTACGAGGAAAATATGGTATAATAAAAATATTGATAAATGATTGACGAAAGAACTCGAAGGAGTGAAAAAATGACCTCGGAACGAATCGAAGCCTTGAAAAAAAGACGGCAGGAGGAGTTGAAAACAGTTAAGGAAACCCGGCAAGGACCCTATGGAGGGGTGCTTCTGATCATCATTGCGGGTATTGTAAGCGCCTTGTTTTTAAACCGGTCGATGTATATGTGGGTTTTTCCCATCGGGATTTTGTTAGGATTTACCTTGGAGCGATCACGGTTTTGTTTTGCCTCCAGTATCCGAAACCCCTTGACCCTTGGTACAACCAAGTTATTACAAGGGGTGATTCTGGCTTTGATTCTGTCCTCCATTGCTTTTTTTTTCCTGCAAATTCAGTCCTTGAATTCCACGGTTTTTGATATTAGCGAAGTGCCGGGTACTCTTCGACCGGTAGGATGGAATACAGTGGTGGGAGGACTGCTATTCGGTATAGGGATGGTGATTGCCGGAGGGTGTGCCTCAGGAACCTTAATGAGGGTCGGAGAAGGCTTCACTCTACAAATCATTGTACTCATCGCCTTTATTCTTGGTACGTTATTTGCGGGGGTATTTCATTACTCTTTTTGGTACCGGCGGTTTATAGAGGGGCGAGAGGCTGTTTATCTTCCGGAGTTTATAGGGGTGATTCCCGCATTGCTGTTGCAGTTTGGAGTGCTAGGCATGTTGTTTTTTGCTGCACGAAATTTTGGAAAAAGAAAATAAATGTCGGTTTCACATTGGGAAAGGAGGGTAAAACCATGAAGGAGGAATTTTTAGACTGTATGCATGAGGCATGTCCCATTCCTTTGATTAAAGCTTCGAAAAAATTGGAGAAAATGAAAACCGGGGATCTGTTAATCATGAAGACAGACCATAACTGTTCCATTACCAATGTCATTGAATGGGTGGAGAAACAGGGGCATAAAATGGATTATATAGAACTGGGAAAAGGGGAATGGGAGATTTATATTGAGAAGGTGGTTTTTGATGAATAGGCTTTATGAGAAATTCTTTAAGGTCCCATGGCCCTACTGGACAGCAGCGATTATTTTAAGTTTGTTAAATGCGTTGTTACTATGGACCACAGGGACTCCCTGGCGGGTTACTTCCGGTTTCTTTTACTGGGGGATGTGGGGGTTGGAAAAATTAGGGTACAGTGATTTCCCGGGAAGTTATTTCGAGATTTATGGAAGTTTAACGGCGGGAGAGACCTTTTTGTTGAACTCCGTCAGTGTGTTGAACCTGGCAGTGATAGCAGGCGCATTGTTATCAGCTCTGATTAGCAATGAGTTTAAATGGCGAAGACTAAAAAACCTGAAACAAGTGGCCTTTGCTATCTTCGGAGGGCTGTTAATGGGGTACGGAGCCACCATCGCTTTCGGCTGTAACATCGGAGCTTTTTTCAACGGGATCGCTTCTTTTTCCCTTCATGGATGGGTCTTTGCTCTGTTCATGGGT
>CAZTIJ010000153.1:0-5950 GCA_964613365.1 uncultured Clostridiaceae bacterium
TCCGGGGATAAATTCATATACAGGGTGGCCAGGGAAAAAATCAGGGGAATGGACTCGGAAAAGCAGCTTCCCGGATTCAAGTCCGTGGCCAGGGCCACGGCGGAACCCCGGTCAATCATCTCCCGGGCTCTGGCGTATTCTTCCTTAAGACTGAAGGCGGTTCCCGGCAGGATGGTGGCCACCACTCCCTCCTTGGCCATTTGGTCAATTCCTTCGTTGGAGGCCTGGAGCAGATGATCTGCCGAGGTGGCTCCCAGTTCCGCCGCCAACTCCGCTCCTCCCAGGGGAACAATTTCGTCGGCATGAAGTTTAATTTTCATTCCCATTTCCTTGGCCTTGGTCAGCAGCCGTCTGGACTGTTCAATACTGAATACATTGGCTTCACAGAACACGTCGCAAAACTCCGCAAGTTTTCTTTTGACCACCACGGGCAGGACCTCCTCAATGATCTCCTCGATCATTTCATCCTCCCGGCCCTTATACTCCTTGGGCACCGCATGGGCACCTAAATAGGTCTTGACCACTTCAATGGGATGATCCCGGTCGGTATCGTGCATCACTTCCAACTGTTTGATCTCCGTATCAAAGTCCAGTCCGTACCCGCTCTTTCCTTCCACGGTTGTCACACCGAAGGACAACATGGAATCCAGTCGCTTCATTCCTTCCCGGTACAACTCTTCCTTTGTGGCGGCCTTGGTTTGGCGGACACTGCTTAGAATACCGCCACCCCGGTTCATAATATCCATATAATCGTCTCCCCGAAGCCTCCAGGAAAATTCCTCCGCCCGGTAACCTCCCCAAATGTAATGGGTGTGGGAGTCAACAAACCCCGGTAACAACGCCTTTCCCTTGGCATCCAGAACCTCGTACTGTGCCTCGTCATAATTCCCTAGAATTTCCTCCTGGGGCCCTACGGCTTTTATGATTCCATCCTCCACAACCACAGCGCCTTTTTCAATAATGCCCAGATCCGACATCGCCGTTCCCTTTTTTGCTTCAAAACCGCTGCAGGTTACTACTTCCGATGCGTTTTTAATAATCATATTCCCTTTTTTCATTGCCTGTTTCGCTCCTTTCTCGATTGATTTTCACATAAACACAAGTATTTCCGGTCCTTTCCGGGTGCAGGGCTTACCCACTGTCATCCTAAAACAATAGCATAAGCACCGCCGGTACTTATGCCATTGTGATCCTTTAAGATCCTCTTATTTCCTTTTACTGTATACCCGATTTTTGTCCTTTTATTCCATAATCCGTTGCTCTAAAACCTGATCCATGGAGAAGTCCTCCACACCCAGGTAATAAACCGCGGTGTCGATTAGGGCTTCCATGGGTAACAGGCCGATGATCTCGGAGCCCACTACGTTCACCCCGTATCGTTTCGCCTCGATTTTAATCAGTTCAAAAACCCGGTATAAAGCGGTTTTGGTATAATCCGTCATGTTCATGGAAACCTGCACAATCCCACGATCCTTCAGTTCAATGCCGATCCCCTTGCAGTACCGCAGTCCTCCGCTTAAATGGCGGACATTCTTCGCAATCTGATTGGCAAAGTCGATATCGTCGGTATCCAGGTTTACGTTAAAGGCCACTAGTGGCATTCTGGCTCCCACCGCCGTGATTCCCGCCGTGGGATGGATTTTCCGTCCACCGAAATCCGGTTCCCAGTCTTCTTCCCGGACCTTTTCTTCCATGGCTTCAAACTGTCCTTTTCTTACCTTGGCCAGGTTTTGTCGATGGGGTGCCGAGGCGGATTTCTCGTAAAGAAAGATGGGAAGATCAAATTTTTCATTGACAGCCTTGGCCACTTCCTTGGAAAGTTCAATGGCTTCATCCATGGTCACCCCTTTAATGGGGATAAAGGGTACCACGTCGGTGGCTCCCATCCTGGGATGCTGGCCTTCGTGCTTGGTCATGTCGATCTCATCAATGGCCACTCCCATGGCTTCGATTACCGCCTCCTTTAAAGGATCCGGCTCTCCCACCAGGGTTACCACGGTTCGGTTATGATCCTCATCGGAGCTGTAGTCCAGCAGTTTGACTCCTTGTTTTCCCCGAAAGGGTTCCACAATTCGGTCCACTTTTTTCGGATCCCTTCCTTCACTGAAATTCGGTACACACTGTACGATCTTGTTCATTTTAACAATCTCCTTTCCCTTTGGAAATTTAAACAATTCATTTATGGACGAACAATCAGCCTCATCCGGGCACTGGCGTACCCGGATAAGGCTAGCAGCTTACTTTTTATTTTTTTCAAAGGCATCCTTTACTAAATTCTCCACCAAGCCGTCCTTGGGGATATAGGGGATGGTAATATGGTCGGCACCGGTGTTTTCCTTGTTGTACTCAATGCTCGTGCTGATGGAATTTTCATTCCTCGCCCAAGCCCGTCGGGCCACGCCCCCCATAACATCCCAGGGCATGGCGGTGCTTAAAATATCATCCACTCTTCGGCTTCCGTCAAGAACCATGCCGAACCCGCCGTTGATGGACTTTCCGATGCCCACGCCGCCGCCGTTATGCAGGGCGATTAAGCTCATGCCCCGGGCCGCGTTTCCGGCGAAGCACTGGGTGGCCATATCCGCCATGACGTTACTGCCGTCCTTGATATTGGCGGTCTCTCTAAAGGGGGAGTCGGTACCGCTGACATCGTGATGGTCCCGTCCAAGCATAATCGGGCCCACTTCCCCTTTCCGTACCATTTCGTTAAACTTCAGGGCAATGTTGGTCCGCCCCATGGCATCCTGGTAAAGGATTCTTGCCTGGGTGCCCACCACCAATTGGTTTTCCTCGGCATCCCGAATCCACACATAGTTGTCCCGATCCTGTCCCCGCCGTTCCGGGTCAATGCAGTCCATGGCGGCCTTGTCGGTTTTTCGCAGGTCTTCGGGGTCGCCGCTTAAGCACACCCAGCGGAAGGGCCCGTATCCATAGTCGAATAACTCCGGCCCCATAATATCCTCCACATAGGAGGGGAAGATGAAGCCATCCTTATCATCAATCTTATTCTTGGAGATTTCCTTTACTCCGGCATCGTACACCGCTTTCATAAAGGAATTTCCATAGTCAAAGAAATAGGTTCCCCGCTCGTCCAGGGTCTTTATCAACCGGAAATGCTTTTTCAGAGTCTCGTCCACCATCCGGGTGAATTTCTCCCGATCGGTCTGCAGCAGTTCCGTTCGCTCTTCAAAGCTCAGCCCCTGGGGACAATAGCCTCCGTCATAGGCCGCATGGCAGGAGGTTTGGTCCGATAAAAGCTCGATCTTTTCATTGTTGTCCACGGCATACTCCAATAGATCCACAATGTTTCCGTGGTAGGCGATGGAGATGGGTTCTCTTTTTTCCATATATTCCTTGGCGGTGTCAAAGACTTCCTTCAGATCATCGGAAATTTTGCTTACCCAGCCCTGGTCGTATCGGGTTTTGATCCGGGAGTAATCCACCTCCGCCACAATCCCCACACCGTTGGCAATTTCAATGGCCTTCGGCTGAGCACCGCTCATCCCTCCAAGACCCGAGGACACAAATAAATGACCTCTAAGATCCTCATCATCGGCGATGCCCAATCGTTTACGACCGGCATTGACGATGGTATTAAAGGTTCCATGGACGATTCCCTGAGGACCGATATACATCCATCCTCCGGCGGTCATCTGCCCGTAATTGGCGACGCCCATTTGTTCTGCAATATCCTGATCTTTGATGTTGTCAAACATACCGATCATCAGGGAATTGGTAATGATCACCCGGGGTGCCTTGGGGTGAGACTTAAAGAGTCCCAGAGGATGTCCTGATTCCACCACAAGGGTCTGATCCTCGGTGAGCTCTTCCAGGTATTTTTTCAGGAGCCGATACTGCATCCAGTTTTGGCATACCCGGCCGGTTTCCCCGTAGGTTACCAGCTCATAGGGGTATAGGGCAATATCAAAGTCCAGGTTGTTGTCGATCATCACCTGCATGGCCTTTCCCTCTAAGCAGTTCCCCTTGTATTCTTCAATGGGTCTTCCCTTGATCTCTCCCTTGGGTCGGAAACGATATCCATAAATTCTTCCCTTGGTCATCAACTCCTCTAAAAATTCCGGAGCCAGGGTTTCGTGTAAGTCCTCAGGAATATACCGAAGGGCGTTTTTCAACGCCACTTCGGTCTGATCCTTGGTCAACTTGAATCCCCGGTTCGGAGCCCGTCGGATCCCCTCCTGAAACTCCGGAGGATCCGGCAACTCATTATCCAATTTGATGGTCATAGCTTCCGATATATCAAAATTGCTGCTCATCTAGGATCTCTCCCTTCCTAAAATAATCCCGTAATGGTTCCTTCCTCATCAATGTCCATTTTTTCCGCCGAGGGCACCTTCGGAAGTCCGGGCATGGTCATTACATCTCCCGTTAGGCAGACAATGAATCCGGCTCCGGCAGATACGTTGACTTCCCGTACAGTAATATCAAAACCTGAAGGCGCACCTAATAGGGTTGGATCGTCGGATAAAGAGTATTGGGTCTTGGCCATACAAATCGGTAATTTATCCAATCCAATTTCCTCAAGCTTTTGAATTTGTTTTTTCGCTTTGCCGGTAAAGACCACATTGTCTCCACCGTAGATTTCCTTAACGATGGTTTCCACTTTTTCCGGAATGGATTTTTCCACGTCATATATGGGCTTGTAGTTTGCTTCTCCTTTTTCTACGATCCCTACAACCTTTTCCGCAAGTTCAATTCCCCCTTCTCCTCCTTTGGTGAATACTTCGGAGAGGGCTACTTCCACTCCAAGTTCCTCACAAAGAGCGCGAAGGGCTTTGATTTCCTCTTCGGTGTCCGATGGGAATCGGTTCATGGCGATCACCGCAGGCAAGCCGAACTTTCGGATGTTTTCCACTTGTTTTTTCAGATTGACAAATCCTTTTTTCAGGGCATCCACATTTTCCCCTTCCAAATTCTTTTTGTCCACGCCGCCGTGCATCTTCAGCGCTCGAATGGTGCCGACGATGACCACCGCATCAGGCTTTAATCCACCGTATCGGCATTTAATGTCTAGGAATTTCTCCGCTCCCAGATCGGCACCGAATCCGGCTTCCGTTACGGCATAATCCCCAAGCTTCAGGGCCATTTTCGTTGCCATGATACTATTGCAACCGTGGGCAATATTGGCGAAGGGACCACCGTGGATGAATGCCGGTGTGTTCTCCAGGGTTTGCACCAGGTTGGGCTTCATGGCATCCTTAAGCACTAGGGCCAGGGCTCCTTGAATGTTCAGTTCCTTTGCAAGAACCGGTTGATTTTTTCTGGTATAGGCGACCACAATATTTCCAAGCCGTTCCTTTAAATCCGCAAGACTGTTGGCTAAGCAAAGAGTGGCCATTACTTCCGATGCCACGGAGATCATAAAGCTGTCCTGTCGGGTAAATCCGTTTCCTTTTGGTCCCAGACCTACGGTCACTTCCCGAAGAGCACGGTCGTTCATATCCATTACCCGTTTCCATACAATCTGACGGGTGTCGATATCCAGGGTGTTTCCCTGATGGATATGATTGTCAATGGCGGCGGAGAGTAAGTTGTTTGCCGTGGTTATGGCATGCATGTCTCCGGTGAAGTGTAGGTTGATATCCTCCATCGGTACCACCTGGGCATGGCCTCCTCCGGCGGCTCCACCTTTTACTCCGAAAACCGGACCTAAGGAAGGCTCTCTCAAGGCTATTACCGTCTTCTTTCCGATTTGGTTCAGGGCCTGTCCCAGTCCCACCGTTGTGGTGGACTTTCCTTCCCCAGCAGGGGTAGGGTTGATTGCCGTTACCAGAACCAATTTTCCGTTTTCCTGCTTTTCCAGTCGATCAAACAAGTCCAGAGATACCTTGGCTTTATAATGACCATACATCTCCAGTTCTTCACTGTTGATTCCCGCCTCTTCGGCGATCTCGGAAATGTACTTCATTTTTGCCTGTTGTGCGATTTGAAT
>CAZTIJ010000154.1:0-5887 GCA_964613365.1 uncultured Clostridiaceae bacterium
TTTTTTCATTGTGTCTTTTAAATTCGTAAAAATATGATAAAATGAAGTATGTTTTAAGATAAAGCAAAAAAAAACCATCACAAATAAATTCCGTGACAGCAACAGAGGGATTGATTGGATAATACACGGCTGTGGATAATTAGAATCACAGCCCTGGAGGAGTCGATAAAATGCAACGAATCATTGGGATAGAAGAAAAGAACAAAACCTTCCGGGCGGAACTGGAACTGGATCAGGAGGGGCTGGAAAGCCTGGGAAATACCTTCGGAAATCTTGCGGAAGCCGGAGACATCATATGCCTTACGGGAGATTTGGGAGCGGGAAAAACCACCTTTACCAAAGCCTTTGCCCTGGGCATGGAAATCGAGGAGCACATCACCAGTCCTACCTTTACCATCATCCAGGAGTATCAAGGGAAAATTCCCCTGTATCATTTTGATGTGTACCGGATCGATGATCCCTTAGAGCTGGAAGAGATCGGCTATGAGGAGTACTTTTTCGGAAAAGGGGTCACCGTTATCGAATGGGCGGATATGATTAAGGACTTGATCCCCACGGAATCCCTTTGGATTGAAATTCTTTCGGGAAGTCCCACCCTGCGAAAGGTGATCATCAAGGGCCGAAAAATCCTCCATGAAAACTGGCTGAAGGAGTTGAGACAATGAAGATTTTTGCCCTGGACACCTCTTCGAAGGTTGCCACCCTGGCAATCCTAGAGGACGGAAAAGTACTGTTGGAAAACACGGTGAATGATAAAAAAACCCACTCTGAGCAGTTGATGCCCATGATTGAGGCGGCTTTTGAAAGAATGAACCTGACCCCGGCGGATATGGATGTTTTCGGCGTGACCCTGGGGCCTGGGGCCTTTACCGGGCTACGAATCGGTATCAGTACCGTTAAGGGCATGGCGGAGGCCTTGGATAAACCCGTAGTGGGCCTTTCGGCACCGGAAGTTCTGGCCGGGGGAATCGCACCTACGGACCGGATTGTCTGCCCGATTTTGGATGCCCAGCGAGAACAGGTATACACCGGCTTTTTTTCCTATGAAAGGATTGAAGAAGGAGACGGTGCCGGGGACAACAACCCAAAGGATCGCACCCTCGGTTGGGTACCCTTGAGTGAGATCAAGGTCATGAAAGTCCGGGACCTTATCAAAGAGGCGGCGGGTATGGAAAGAAAAATTTTATTTGTCGGGGACGGGCTGGAGCTCCATGAAAACACCCTTCGGGAAGGATTGGGAGAGGCCTTTGAAAAACCCCTCCACGGCAACGGGATTCCCCGGGCCTCCGTGGCAGGTGCCTTGACCGAAAGAAAGCATCGCCAGGGAAGGTCCCATAAAGGAGAGACGTTAAAACCTGTTTATCTCCGAAAATCCCAGGCAGAGGTGCAGTTCGACGAGCGACAAAAATCCTTGGGAAAAGAGGCGGAGGAATAATGGATCGAGAAAACCCTTCCGAAGTGGTGCTGCGACAAATGACCTTGGAGGATGTGGACCGGGTACTGGCCATTGAAAAGGCCTCCTTCACTACCCCCTGGAGCCGCGGTGCTTTTATCAATGAGGTGACGGAAAACAAACTGGCTTATTACACCGTGGCGGAGCTGGGAGACGTCATCGTAGGGTACGCCGGGGTCTGGCTGATTGTAGATGAGGGACATATCACCAATATCGCCGTGGATCCCAAATACCGGGGCCGTAAACTGGGCAGAAAAATTTTAGAAAAACTGCTGGGGGAACTGAAAAATAGAGGAATTCTTCGGGCAACCTTGGAGGTTCGAGCTTCCAATACCGTAGCCATCCATCTCTATGAATCCTACGATTTTATTATCCTGGGGCGAAGACCGGGATACTATACCGATAACGGGGAAGACGCCCTGATTATGTGGAAAGACCTGACAAAAAAGATCTAAAGACACAGGGAGTGGTCTTTGGATCTTTTTTTTCTTTTCAGACTTTTCCAAGGGAGTTTCGTAGATAAAAGTAAGAAAGGAGGGGTCTCCATTGGAAGGCTGGGAACAAAATAGAATAGACCGGATTTTGCAAGGGGACGCCGACCTTTACGGAGAGATCATCAGCGCCTACAAGAAGGCGGTGTTTTCCATGTGTTACCGCATGGTATATCAGCATCAGGAGGCGGAGGACCTGAGTCAGGAGGTCTTTTTAAAGGCGTACCGGAACCTGGGAAAATACAACCGGGAGATGAAGTTTTCCACCTGGATCCTGAGCATTACGAAAAACACCTGTATCGATTACTTAAGAAAAACCAGGGTTGAGGGAGTGCCCCTGGAAGAGGGACTTCATAGCCGGGAGGCTCCCATCAGTGCCGAAGAGGCCTATCTCTATCAAGAACAGAAACGGGAGATCGAAAGAGCCATCGCCGCCCTGCCCGAGGAGTACCGCCTGTTGATTATACTGTATCACCAACAGGGGCAAAGCTACAAAGAAATCGCAAGGATGGAAAATTTACCGATGTCTTTGGTGAAAAACCGGTTGTATCGCGGCCGGAAGATGCTAAAGGAAAAGCTGGATTCCGTGAAGAAGGAGGGGAGCCCATGGACTGCCGAAGCTGTGAAAAACATATAAACGATTACTTGGACGGCGAGCTGTCGAACCAACAAGAAAAAAAGCTGGAAAACCATCTGATAGCCTGTAAGTCCTGCAAAAAAGTTTTGGAGGAGTACCGCAGGATGTGGGATCAGTTAGGGGCTCTGGAAGGGTTTTCTCCCGAAGAGGGTTTTGAAGGGAAAGTACTCTCAAAGCTAAAACCCTATGGGGCCGGGGAAGTCCGGGAAAGCCACAGCGCTCCTAGTCAGACTGCCGGCGGAAAGAAGTCCCTCAGAACCCAAAGACAAAGCAACGGAAACCTCCGGCGAAATCCTGTAAAGGACGGAATCCTGATCACTGCCTACTTTCTTACTCTCTTTGTGGTGCTCAGCGTTCTCAGAAACCAGGTGTTTCAAAATGTGGAGTGGATTTCCGGCATCCTGGTGACGATCCGGGTGTTTCGGGATGTGTTTGACGGCATGATTTTCCGTGGCCTCTTTACCGTGATGGTGGTCTATCCCATACGGATGTTCCACTGGGCCAGGGTGAACTTCACTGAGCTGTCCATCGAAGCAAGGGTACTGTACTCGGTGGTCCTGCTAAATCTCGTATTGATGGGAACCTTCAGTCAGTTGTTGTTACAGAAGATGAGCGGAAAACGGAGAAAGGAAAAAGGGGGAGACAAGGATGAAGTTCAACAAAGTGAATCCTAAAGAAAGACCGATGAAACCGGCAGCAAAGGTGGCCTTGAAAACAAGAGAGAAGAGGGGAAACATTGGAAAGAAGGGCAGAATATTACTGATCACCCTAGCTATTTTTTTACTGCTCAGTAGCGGGGCACATGCCTTTGGAGGAGCCCACCGGGGAGATGTTCTGCGGTTTTTCAGCTCCGTGGATGTTGGTGAAGGGGAAGTGATTGACGGAAATGTGGTCAGCATCATCGGAGGAGCCAACATTGACGGTGAAGTCCGGGGGGATGTGGTGAGCATTATCGGAAACACCACCATATCCGACACCGCCACGGTCAACGGAGATGTGGTCAATATCATCGGAAATGTGGAGAGCTTTGGGGAAAGTTTCAGCGTGATTAATATTGTAGGATCCCTGGCCCTGGGGGGAAATGTGAACGGAGACGTAATTCAAATCATCGGCAACAGCCGCCTGGCTCCGGAAACAATCATCCGGGGGGATCTGGTCAGTTTCCTGGGCGGCTTTGAGAACCAAGACGGACGGATTATGGGCCAGGAGATCACGGTGATCAATTTTCTTCCGGATTTTTTCAATCGTCTGCTGCCGGGAGAGTATCCGCCGTTGCCAATTATTTTAATATTGGTTATAATGTTCTCTGTACTGGCCCACGTGTTCGCCTTTGTTTTGGGAGCCATAGTGGTCACCTTGTTTTCCGATCAGTTTCGGTCCATGTCCCAAAGCGTTAAGGAAGAGCCGGGGCGAAAGCTGGGAATGGGTGTGCTGCTGTATTTGATTTTGCAGGTAGCCATTGTTACGGTGGCCATTACGATTATCGGGATTCCGCTGCTGTTGTTTATCATTCCTCTGTCGATTTTCATACAGTTTTTAGGGAACCTGATCGTAAAGATCGGCATCGGGCGAAAGATGGCCCAAAACTTTGATCGGGAATACGGATTGATCGGAGAGCTGTTGATCGGATCCCTGATATATATTCTACTGGATCTGTTGGTGGCAGGAAAGCCCATTACCTTTGTACTGAAATTTTTCGGAATGGGCGAGCTGGCCAGTCGGGTTCTGGATAGGAAAGCACCGCCAAAGGCCCCCCAGGGATAAGAAGCAATCCGGGGTGCAGGATAAATATATATAGTTAGGAAGGATCATAATGGAAAACGACAAGATTATTACCTTAGCCATTGAAACCAGCTGTGATGAAACCTCGGTGGCCATACTGGAAAACGGACGACGGGTTCTGTCCAATATCATCTCCTCGCAAATTGATATTCATCGACGGTTCGGAGGGGTCGTGCCCGAGGTGGCTTCAAGAAAACATATTGAAAGCATCAGCTATGTGGTAAAGGAGGCCCTGGAAGAGGCGGGAAAAACCTTTCGGGACATCGATCATGTGGGGGTTACCTACGGTCCGGGACTGGTGGGCGCTTTGCTGGTAGGTATCAGCTATGCCAAAGGGTTGGCCTTTTCCTTAGGGGTCCCCTTAAACGGAGTCAATCATATTGAAGGACATATCTACGGAAATTTTATCGAGGACCGGGAACTGGAGCCCCCCTTTATCTCCCTGATTGTATCGGGGGGGCATTCTCACCTGGTTTATGTGGAGGATTACGGGGTGTACGAAGTACTGGGAAAAACCCGGGATGACGCCGCGGGGGAGGCCTTCGATAAGATTGCCCGGGCCCTGGACCTCGGCTATCCCGGCGGTCCGGAAATCGACCGGCTGGCCCAAGGAGGCAATCCCAAAGCCCTGGACTTTCCCAGGGCCTATCTGGAGGAGAAAAGCTACGACTTCAGTTTTAGCGGACTGAAGTCCGCAGCCCTGAACTATATCAATCAACAGAAGATGAAAAAGCAGGCGATTCCCTTAGAGGATATGGCCGCCAGTTATCAACAGGCGATTATTGAAGTGCTGGTGGAAAAGTCCATTCGCTGCGCCAAGGAGAAAAACATGGATCGGATTGTGCTGGCGGGAGGGGTTGCGGCGAACAAAGGCCTCCGGGCCCTGCTGAAAAAACGGGGCGAGGAAGAGGGGATCAAGGTGCAGTATCCATCCCTGACCCTTTGCACCGATAACGCCGCCATGATTGGAAGTGTGGCTTACTATCAGTATATAAAGGGAGAACACTCCCCCATGAGTTTAAACGGGGTTCCCAATCTGAAAATCACATAGTAAGGGAAAAGGCTCTTTTAAAGGGTTTGAATCCTCGAAAGGTTTATTGTAAAAAATAAATTCTTTCGAGGATTTTTTTAAATTTTTTGTGCATATTTGGCAGAAGAGAAAATTATGTAAACGAAAAAGGGGCAAAAAAGAAAACCTACATTCGGGTACTTAAAATTTTTGTGGAAGTGTTAAAAAAACAAAAAAAATAGATATTAACAAAAAATTAACCACAAAATCTGTGGATAATGTGGATGAAATATGTATAACTCATATATACAGAACAGAAGGTGTGGATAATGCTGTGCATAACCCCTTAATTCTGTGGACAATTGTGGATAAAGTGAATAAATAATGGAAAGGAAAAAGTCAAGCCAATAAATTAGTTATTTACCCATGGTATTTTTCCGTTAACATAATAAAAATGACACAAAGGGGACGGAGGTGTTTGAGTCATCCCATGACTCAAACACCTCCGTCCCCTT
>CAZTIJ010000155.1:0-5865 GCA_964613365.1 uncultured Clostridiaceae bacterium
CCTTTTTTAAACCCGGAGTTTCTATCCATGGCTCAGATTGCTTTGAATTTTCTGTTGGGAATATTGGGTTTTGTGATCCTCGGATGGTTATTTATCGGCATACAAAAAAGGAGGGAGTCCCTAAGGCGGTAGGACTCCCTCTTTTTTTAAAAGGCAATAGCCTTTTATTTTCCCACAATGGAAGCTTCCCGAAAGAGCACCATGGGGGAATAGCCCATATGGTAGAAGATACTTCGCATTACTTCATAATGGGTGCCGATGGCCTCCACATTCTTAAATAAATCGTAAATATTTCCCGCGATCATGGCCCCTTTCACCTGGCCCTGCAGTTCGCCGTTTTCAATCAGGTAACCGGAAGAAATATTAAGGGAGAAGTCTCCCCGATTGATGTTTCCCGTATGGGCACCCATCACTCCGGTGATCAATAGGCCCCGTTTTATGCCCTTTATAATTAACTGATCTTCCCGGTGATCGCCTTCAATGATCAGGTTCGTATCGAAAACCGAGGGGCTGTCCTCGATTTCCTTGGAAAACAGAGTTCGTTTCAGAGCATTCCCCGTCGGTTCCTGGCCCAGCTTTTTTCCTTGTTCAATATTCACAAGATAGTTTTTCAGGACCCCTTTTTCATAGAGCACCGTATTTTTGGCGGGGGTTCCCTCATCATCAAATAAACAGGTGTTTACACCGAAGGCCATTTTGCCGTCATCCCGGATGGTGATTTTTTCGGAAAAGAGTTGTGTTCCGATTTTGTCCTGCAAAGGGGAAGTGCCCTTTAATACATTGCCTCCGTTAACTCCTCCCAGCACTCGAAGCATTAAGGCACCCATCACGTTCCCGGAAAAAATCACGGGGATTTTTTCGTTTCCCATAGTAATTTTCCGGTTTCCCAAATGATGGCGTTGAATCAGACGGTCCAGATCCCCGTCGGAGATGTCGGGAACCTTACCCGTGGAATATTCCTTGGAGGTTCCCATGAAACCTTTATCCGTCAGGGTATTAATGGAAACCGAAAGGTTGGAATAGTCATAGGTTTCATTGAAACCGGCGCTGTTTAACAGGGAAATTCGTTTGATGTTTTTATGCACCCGAATACCCGTCGGGATTTCCGGGGCTTTTTTTTCTAAACGTTGGGATAAGTCAAAGGCCATTTTTGTCAAATCCTCGGTATTCAGCTTATCCACCTCGGGAGAAAAGGAAAAAACCATACGGGGTGGTTCACTGGGGAAGTCTACAGCATCGGACTGTTGATTCTCCAAGGCAATCAGGGCCCGGTCCACCAAAGTATCATCCTCCAGGGAGGTGGATACCGAGGTTCCCATCAATCCACTTTTCGTAAGTCGCAGGGAGACCTCCCTTTTTTTCTCGGACTTAACGTCTTTGAGCTTGCCGAGCTTGATATCCACGGTGGTACTTTGGACATCCCGCTTGTACACTTCTCCGCTATCGGCCACGGATAGGGCTTTGTTCAGTAATTGTCTCATACTATTGTCCTCCTATTCCCATATTTTTGATTTTGATCGGGGCGGAGCCTTTCCCTGACTGAATTAGAATCTGCCCTCCCTTTCCGCAGCCCCCGGCCTTGGAAAAGGATACTTCGTCCCCCACCATCTCGATGTTTTTCAGGGTGGAAAAAAGATGACCCGTTAATGCCAGATCCCGAACCATATGAGTAATCTTTCCCTTTTCAATGCGATACCCTCCCTGTACGGCAAAGGTAAAAGTCTCACCGCTGGTCTGGCCGCCGGCGGAACCGAATAGATACAGGCCGTCATCGATGGAGGCGATCATATCCTCTAGAGTGCTGCTACCTTGATCGATATAAATATTGCCCATTCGTACGATGGGGGTAAAACCGAAATTTTTTGCCCTGGCATGACCGGTGGGTTCCTCATCCATAAAGCTGGCACTTTCCAGGGAATGCAGTCGTCCATTGAGCCTCCCCTCCTTAATTAAGGAGACCGGCTTGGCTTTGGTGCCCTCATGGTCATACACATAACTCCCCGGATGCCCCATTCGTGTGGGATCGTCAATAACATTGAAATTCTCCATGGCGAATTCTGAGCCCAGGGCCATGGTATCCGCCAGGGTTTGGTTTCCCACCAGATTGTCCGCCTCGCTCAGATGGCCGAAGGCTTCATGGATGAAAAGCCCCCCTACGTCACTGTCTAAGATCACATCATAATTTCCCCCTTTAACCGGTTTGGCATCTAAAAGGGCAAGGGTCTGCTTTACCTTCTGTTGTACCTGTTCCTCTTTGTCCAACAGTTCGCTGTAATCTTCGTTTCCCCCGAAGGAAAGACGGGTCAGCTGGGTCAGGTCTCCCCGTTTGGCGGTGATGCGGAAGGTCATCCCGCAAATCAGCTCCTCCTGCCGGATTTCCGTTCCGTGGTTGTTCAGTATCAGGGTGTCGGTATACTGTTCATAATAACTGGACTCCAAATCCGCAATTTCCTCATGGTCCAGGATTAATCCCCGGTACTTTTCCAATAAAGCTTTTTTCTTTGAAAGATCCAGCTCCCGGGGATCCTTCCTAGGAGAAACGGTTACATGGGCCACATTTCCAGGAATCCGTTTTAATTTCTCCTTGCCGGGATTCAGGTCGCTGGCGGTTTTAGCCTCCTGAAAGGCTAAGGAAACATCCTTGGGATCCGTAAAGGCAAAACTTCCGAAACCCCCGCCGGACAGTACCCGGACATTGCCCCCACTTTTTTTTACTATGGAAACCTCGTCAATTTCCTTTTTGTCCCCCTTAATGGTGGTATGGGAAAAATCCTGGTAACGAAGGTCACAAAACTCCTCTTGAAGCAAGGCTTCTTTAAAATACTGCTTATCCATCCTCTTCCTCCTTTTGCCCGGGAAATAATCCGGGCATCTTTTGGTTCAGTTTTATTGTACCATGGGGTTTTATTTAGGGCCAGGAAATATTTGAATTCATTGAAAAATCGTAAAAATATCAGCCCTGAGAAAAACATCGAAGGGAGATTTTCCTTATGTTACAATAGTTTTAAGAAGTGAATCCGTCGCAGGGAGTAGAAAGAATCCTCCGACGGACGCTTAATAGGAGAATAAATGAGCGGTAAAATGGGTATGGATGTCCTAGACCTTCCAAAGGAAGCAATAGCATTAGGGCAGTGCAAAGGAGAGGATTATATGAGCAATAAACACAAAGCGTTGATCGTAGGAGCAAATTTAAATTCCCGGAAGAATTTTGAAGAGTCCATGGAGGAGCTAAAGAATTTAACGGAAGCCTGCGACTACCAGGTGGCGGGAAGAATGGAACAGAACCTGAAATCCATTCATCCCGCCTACTATATCGGAACGGGAAAAGTCCAGGAGATGAAACCTTTTTTAGAGGAGCTGGACATTGACGTGGTGGTCTTTAATGATGAACTGAGCCCCATGCAACTGAAAAATCTTGAAAAAACCCTGGATATCATTGTGCTGGATCGCACAAACTTAATTCTTGAAATCTTCGCGAAACGGGCAAAGACCAAGGAAGCCAGACTCCAGGTGGATGTAGCCCAGCTGCAGTATATTTTACCGAGGCTAAAAGGGGCCTATGAAGCCCTGGGACGTCAGGGAGGCGGTGCGGGACTGAAAAACCGTGGTGCAGGAGAGAAAAAAATTGAGTTGGATCGAAGAAGGATCGAAGACCAGATCACAGAGCTTCAAAAGCGGTTACAGGAAATCAGTAAAAAACGGGAGGTTCAGCGAAAGCGTCGGGAAAAAAGCGGCCTGCCCATGGTAGCTCTTGTGGGGTATACCAATGCTGGAAAATCCACATTAATGAACGGAGCCGTGGAAAAGTACGGAGGGGAGGATTCGAAAAAAGTATGGGTCAAGGATATGCTTTTCGCCACTTTGGATACTTCGATTCGAAAAATTGAGCTGCCGAACCAAAAGACCTTTTTGCTTTCCGATACCGTAGGATTTGTCAGCAATCTTCCCCATAACTTGATCAAGGCCTTCCATTCCACCCTGGAGGAAGTTCGGGAAGCGGATCTCCTCCTTCATGTGGTGGACATTTCCAACCCCGATTACCGGGAACAAATGAAAATCACCGAGGATACCCTAAAGCAAATCGGAGCCATGGATGTTCCCATGCTTTATGTGTACAATAAAGGGGACTTAGGGGATGTGGAGATTCCCAAACTAATTGACGATAAGGTCTACCTTTCCGCAAAGAAGCATATCGGTTTGGAAATATTGATGGAGGCCATAGAACGAAGGATTTTTAAAACCTATAAAAGAGCCCGGTTTTTAATTCCCTTTAAGGAAGGAGAGCTGGTGTCTTACTTCAATCGAAACGCCACGGTGCTGAACCAGGAGTACAAGGCGGAGGGAACCCTATTGGAAGTGGAGTGTAAAGAGCAGGACTACGAAAAATTCCGGGAGTATATCTCTAAAGAGGACAGAAAATAAATCCGTACTCCATGAAAGTCTAGAGCTAGGAGGTGTTTTTATGAATCGTGACCCCGATTTACCCTTAACAGAAACCACCTATTACACCTTAGTGGCGTTACTGGAACCCTGTCATGGGTATAAAATACTTAACAGAATTAAAGAACTGAGTGAGGGGCAGGTGCACGTCGCTCCGGGAACATTGTACGGGGCTTTGGAAAATCTGGAAAAACAGGAGTTCATCACCCTGGTGGAAGCCGTGGGTTCCCGAAAAAAAGTTTTTCAGATTACGGAAAAAGGGTTGGCGGTACTGAAGAAGGATCGGCAAAGGCTGATCCATATGGCCGATGTTCTGGAACAAAATCGGAAGGGGCGTTCCTTTCCAAAGAACAAAGCCTTTAAGGACAGTGAAAAAAACGAAGGAAAAAGCAGGGGGTCCCGGGAAGTCAACGACATAGAAAAAAAGAAGATAAAAAGGAAAAAACAGGAAGAGGATTTGTTTTACTAAACAGGAACCTTTATCCGGGGATCACCGTCTAAAAAAGGAAACCATGGTTGTTTGAAAAACCTTGGATTCAATGGGAAAGCCCCTGGTTTTCACCGGATAACCGTCTTTTACACAACAACAAGGATATAGATAGGGTGAGGTATAATGGACAGAAAAAAAAGAAAAAATCGACGAGAGGTCTACCGCAGAAGAAATGAAAAGGGAAAAAACAGGGGCGAGGGTCCTTTTCCATGGTATCTACTTTTGTTTTTATGGGCAGGGATCTATTTTCTTGAGACCCTGACTCGGATGGGCACCTCGGGAAACCTGCTCACCTGGGGACTGTTTTTTTCCTTGGTCTTCGGAGGGGTAGGGGCAGTCCTGATTTACATTGGGGCCATTTTCCTGGGGGATAAATCCCGAAGGGTAATCCTAGGAATCCTTTTGTTTCTGCTGGGGTTTGGTTTTGCTGCCCAATTGATTTATTTTAATATGTTCGGGACCTTTAACACCATTTACTCCATAAGGCATGCGGGACAGGCCACGGAGTTTTGGCGGGAAGCCCTGTATGAAATCGCTAGGAACTGGCATCTTGCACTGTTGGCCTTTGTGCCCTTTATAAGCTATCTGGTCCTGGGAAAAAAAATAAACCGGGTTCCGAAAAAAAGTCCTTATGTAGTGGGAGGTCTACTGGTGATGGCTATGCTGTTGCAGTTGACCGGAGTGGCAGTCATCCAGACCCAGGACCAGGGAGAGAATTCCCCCTATCATCTTTACTATAATATTCACAACCCGCGGTTTTCCGTGGACAACCTAGGCTTGATCACCTATACCCGATTGGATGCCCAACGACAGATTACCGACTGGACTCCCGGTTTTGTGGGAGAAATGCCGGAGGAATGGGAAGCTTCGGAGGAAAATGCAGAAGAGGAAGAACCGGGAAGGGATGGGGAGGAGGAAGACTCCCATCCCATATC
>CAZTIJ010000156.1:0-5783 GCA_964613365.1 uncultured Clostridiaceae bacterium
TACAAAGTCTCCCCTAACGGACACCATTGCGTCTTCCAACTCCGGCGGTCGGTGGGGCGCTGAGTTAAAGTTCTGCGGTTATGACATGATTATCCTTGAAGGCAAAGCGGATAAACCGGTATATATCGATATCAAGGACGACGTGGTGGAAATCAAGGATGCGGAACATCTCTGGGGACAGACCACTTCAAAAACCATGAAGTTATTGGCTAAGGATGTGGGAGACAAGGCAAAAATCCTGAACATCGGACCGGCAGGTGAAAAGCTGTCTCGAATCGCTTCGGTGATGAACGACTTGGACCGGGCAGCCGGCCGTTCCGGAGTAGGTGCGGTTATGGGCTCAAAAAATGTAAAGGCTATTACCGTGAAAGGTTCCACCAAGCCGGAAATCCATGACAAGGATCAGCTAAAGCAGGTGGTGGCCAATGCCAACAAGCTAATCAAAGAAAACGGGGTTACCGGTGAAGGACTGCCTACTTACGGTACCGCAGTACTGGTAAACATCATCAATGAAAACGGAGTTTTCCCAACAAACAACTTCCAAGTAGCCACCTTCGATAAAGCAGAGGAAATCAGCGGAGAAACCCTGGCGGAAAAATATTTGGTAAAACGCACCGGATGTTATGGCTGTCCCATTGCCTGTGGTCGTCACTGTAAGGTGGATGATTTGGAAGCCGGCGGACCGGAGTATGAAACCATCTGGGGATACGGCGCCGACTGTGGCATATCGAATATGGGAAACATCATCAAAGCCAATTACTGGTGCAACGAAATGGGCATGGATACCATTTCCGCCTCCACCACCCTGGCGGCGGCCATGGAACTGTATCAAAAAGGTTTAATTACCGAAAAGGATCTGGATGGAGTGCCGTTACAATTCGGTAATGATGATGCCATTATTGAGTGGACCAAAAGAATGGGTCTTCGGGAAGGATTAGGGGATCAATTAGCGGAAGGTTCCTACCGTTTAGGCGAACACTTCGGCGCTCCTGAAGTATCCATGAGTGTAAAAAAACAAGAACTCCCCGCCTATGATCCCCGAGGCATTCAAGGCCAGGGATTGGCTTACGCCACTTCCAACCGAGGCGGCTGTCATGTTCGGGCTTATTTGATTTCACCGGAGATCCTGGGTCTACCGGAGAAGCTTGACAAGTTCTCCACCGAAGGAAAGCCCCTTTGGGTAAAGACTTACCAGGATTTAACCGCATCCATTGACTCCCTCGGACTTTGCCTGTTTACATCCTTTGCCATGGGTGCCGGCGACTATGCGGATATGTACAATGCTGCTGTGGGTACGGACCACACCGATGAATCTATTTTAGAGGCGGGGGATCGGGTCTGGAACATCGAAAGAATCTTTAATATGAAGTCCGGTCTAAAGAAAGAAGACGACACCTTGCCGAAGCGCCTTCTTAAAGAGGCCATCCCCGATGGACCGGCAAAGGATAAAACCAGCTTACTGGATGAAATGCTTCCCGAGTACTACGAACTGCGAGGCTGGGATGAAAACGGAGTACCCACCGAGGACAAGCTTAAGAGCCTAAACATCTAATCCCTTGTTGAAGGAGGCAGGTAAATGGAAATACAAATCAAGCTCTTCGCCACCCTTCGGGAAGGCCGAGGAAAGGTGGTCACCGAAAAATTCTCTACTCCCCCTACCGCAAAGCAGGTTTTAGATGCCCTAAACATCGATGAAGAGGATGTGGCGATCCTGTTGGTCAACGGCCTTGACGGCACCTTGGATCAAAAGCTACAGGACAAAGACACGCTATCGGTATTCCCACCGGTAGGTGGAGGTTAAGATTTTTGATTTTATCATTGTAAAGGCCAATAATATAAAACCCTCTGATCCCATTTTTCGAGATCAGAGGGTTTTTCAACGAAAGATTATTTAATCCTCGGGAGGTAATTGAAGCACATCCCCCACTTGGATATTATTAATGTCCTCGATATTGTTCAGGCTGATGATTTCTTCCACCTTGCTTCCATCCCCATAAAAAGTTCGACTGATGGAAAATAGAGTATCTCCGCTTTGCACTTCATAGGTATCAAAGGCTGCTGTTGCTTCAGGGTCCTGGACTTCTTCCGCTTCTGAGGCTTCCTCTTCCGGTGTCTCTTCGTCGTCTTCTATGGTATCGTTTCCTTCAGAGCTTTCTCCTTCCTCCGAAGAATCTTCGTTACCGGTTGAAGAAGGCTCCGCCTCTATTTCCTCCCCCTCTTCCTCGCTTTCCGGTGGTTCCTCGGATGAGTCGCCGGCTGTTTCCTCTTCCGCCGAAGGACTCAGGATTCGCTGCTCCAGGTTTCGAATCGTTCCGAAGGCAAAGGCCATAAGGATTACACCCACAGCAAGCAGGGCCACCAAAAGAAATTTAGAACGGGTTCTCCAAGGCGGTTCCTGTTCATTATCCTCTTGGAAGTCGTCTTCGAAAAAGTCTTCCGACATCCCCTCCGTAGTAAAGGGGGCCTGCTCAAGGGCATCTTCGGTTTCCTCCCCTTGGTAATCTTTCTCCTCCGAAGTAAAATCCCAGTCTCTTTGCTGCACTTTTTTATTAAAGAGCATTTGACTTTCCCGATAGCGCTGCTCAAAAATTCTTTTGCGCTCCGATTCCTCTATTGGTTCCTTATGATCTTCAGAAGCCGTCCCTTGGCCGTCACTTTCCTTTCTAGTGTCTTTGTTCCCTTTATCCGCAACACCTTGGAGCTCTCCTGACTCTTGGGATTCCACTATGTTTTTTCTATCGCCGTTATCATGATTCTCATCGTTGCCCGGTATACGGCCCCCTTCTTCTAAGGACTGTGCATTGTGTTCAGAAGTGAAACCCTCCAAAATCTCTACATACACCAGCAGGGCGGTCAGATTTTTTTGTTCCTCTCGATTCAATAGTTCCTTGATAAAGGCTTTGATGCTGTCCTTAGTGGAAAGATTGGTTACCAGGTCAATAAACGGCCCTTCCATCTCCCGGTGATAGGTATCCTTCGATGTCAGCAATAACCGGTCTCCCTGTTCCAATTCAAATTCGTCGGTTATTCTGAGAATTTTTTCCATCGGTTCCAGGGATCCGATGTAATGCCGTTCTTTTACATAGTCTATGGAAACCTTTCTGACAGTATCCTCTTCTACCATATAAAAACCTTCTTCTCCCAGGGAAAAACCGAAGGCTTGATTCCCATCGATAATCAGTCCTACCATGGTGGCTCCTAAATCGTCAATTTCCTCCTGTTCAGCCAGTCCCTTGATTTTCTCCTCCGCACTTTTTAGGTGCTCGATTAACCGTTGTTTTTTATCCAAAAAGGATAGAGAACCATTTTCTTCCAGATGCAGATGGTAACGACTCAGGGCTTCAATGGCGATGAAGGCCGCCTGTTCTCCCGGAGCCCCACGGACTGTCCCGGAAGCGATTCCATATACACTTTGTTTGTAATTGTGATGGGAGGCTTTAACCGTGGAGTCCTTTTGTTGATTCAGATCCATATACTGTCCGTTTAAATAAAACTTCTCTTCATTTTTACTGTGGATATTCCCTTTATGACTGGCAACGGATGCATCAATTTTAATATGTTCCTTCAAATTTATCACCCTCTTCTTTCCTGTAGTATCGACGGATTATAAGTTCAGTGCTTTCTTTGCCAATTCATCGGCTTTGTCGTTGTAATGATCTCCCGAGTGGGCTCTCACCTTTTTGAAGCGAACATCGACCTTCCCCCGAATTTTTTCCTGATAATACTTCTTATAGGCTTCGGTTCCTTCCTGTTTCGTTTTCCATTCACCTGTACACCACTTTTCAATACCGGTGTAATCGTGGTAAATCCATAGCTGCTTAAACTTCCCCTGATTCTTTAGGGCAAAGGCCATGGCGTATTGAGCCCCTAAAAGTTCTCCTGCCACGTTTCGCATGGATGCCAAGTGAGGAGCCTTCCCTTTTTTAGAAAACAGCAGCTCTTTACCGTTTAACAACAGGACCACACCACAACTGTATTCCTTTGTTTTTTGATTGTAACTTCCATCCACATAGGCCTTTAAAATATTCAGGTCCTCAATAGTAGTATTCGACATTGAAGAGGATTTTTCCTGTTCTTCCGGGGTTTTTTTTAAATTTTTATTCTCCCCTTCCCCCAGGCTTCTCTCTAGGGTGCCGTAAACATAAATCTTTGCTTCCTCCTCCGTGGAAAACCCTTTGTACTCCGCTCCGGAATAGCCCTTGATTTGCTCCTCACATTCCTGCCAGGTGTGGTAGATCCCGGGAATTTTTCCGTTTTTTACACCGTATACTTTTTTCTTTGCCATATCCTCACCTATCCTGTTTTCCTTAATACTTTTATTTTACGAATGCAGGGGTCACCGTTCTTCGACTCTTAGTATCATACTCTCGGCTATTTTCACTCCGTCCACCGCAGCGGAAATGATGCCTCCGGCGTAGCCGGCGCCTTCCCCTGCAGGATAAAGCCCGGTTATACGACTTTCGTAATTGCCATCTCGTAGAATTCGTATCGGGGAGGAGCTTCTGGTTTCCACCCCGGTTAACATTGCATCCTCATAACCGAAGCCTCTGAGTTTCCGATCCAGTTGAGGCAGTCCCTCCTTCATGGTTTCCGACACATAAGAGGGCAGGGTTTCTTCCAGGTTCTCAAATACGAAACCGGGTTTATAGGAGGGAATAACCTCTCCTGCTTTTTTGGTTTTTCGCCCCTTTAAAAAATCCTCCACCCGCTGTACCGGTGCATGGTAGTTTCCTCCCCCAAGTTGAAAGGCTTTTTCTTCCCATTTTCGCTGATAGGCCACCCCGGCTAAAGGGTGGTGGCTCTCAAAATCTTCGGGAAAGACACTTACCAGCAGAGCACTATTTGCATTTCGTTCGTCTCTTTTGTAGCGGCTCATACCATTGGTTACCAGTCGGTTTTTCTCCGAAGAGGCACCGATTACCTCCCCCCCGGGACACATACAAAAGGTATAAAGCCCCCGGCCGCTTTTTCCCCGATAGGATAGCTTATAATCCCCGGCCTTCAGTCTCTGATGATTATAATATTTACCGTACTGTACTTTATTGATTTTCTCCTGAAGGTGCTCAATTCGCAGCCCTAATGAGAAGGGCTTCTGTTCTAGGGGAACCCCCTTTTCATGGAGCATCAGAAAAGTGTCTCGAGCACTATGGCCCAAGGCTAGGATTACATGGTCCGACAAAATTTCATTCTGTTCATTGACCACCACTCCCCGGATCCGTTCCTTTTCAATGATCAGATCCGTTACCCGATGATTAAAAAGGACCTTTCCCCCCAGGGCTATTATCCTCTGCCGCAGGTTTTTTACCACCACCTCCAGGATATCGGTGCCTACATGGGGCTTATTTAAATAAGCGATCTCCGGGGGAGCTCCCGCATCGATAAAAGCCTGGAGAACGGTTTCACAGCGGGGGTCTTTGATTTGAGTGGTCAACTTCCCATCGGAAAATGTACCGGCCCCTCCTTCACCGAACTGAACATTGGAGTCTTCCTTTAATATCCCCTTCTCCCAGAACTCATATACATCCCTGCTTCGCTGTTCCACGGGCATTCCCCGTTCCAGTAAAACAGGTCGTGCGCCGCTTATTGCTAAGGTAAGGGCAGCTAACAGTCCCGACGGACCGGATCCCACCACGATGGGAGGTTTGGAGAAGGATTTCGGCGAAACCTTTGCAATTCGTCGATCTTTCCTCGGAGCTTCCAGCCTCTCCACATTTTTAAGATTTTTTTTCCGAAGTACCTCTTTTTCATTTTTCACAACCGCCGAAACCCGGGATATAAAATGA
>CAZTIJ010000157.1:0-5763 GCA_964613365.1 uncultured Clostridiaceae bacterium
CCTGTATATGGCTTGTTGATCTGGTCTTATATATATCCCGAGGACAGCCATTTGCTTGGGAGAAGATGGATGTATAATGAAGATCCTGAACTGAATGAAGTGGCGATTGCACTACATAAAAAAATATCACTGATTGGGATTATTGTAATAACAATAATGCTTTTACTATCGATTTATCGAGAGTTCTAATAAAAGTCCGGGAGTTGATCTTGTTGAGTATTGAAATTTATTTGGTAATGTGTTTAGTTGGGGGAATACTAATCATGAACGGCTTTAGAAAAATTCGAAGAAGGGATCTGTTTGCCTCGAGTCCCTTGGTGGGTTGGATCATGGTTTTCGGGACCTTTGCATTACAGCTTTATCAATTGGACCTTTTTGGCCACGACCTTCATGGTTCATGGCTTCTTTATACGGTGCTGATCATCGGAACAATTGTAATCCTGATTCTTTTTGTCAGAGCCATCCGGCGGGAGATGAACCGGACCAGGCTTCGAATCCATAACATGGAGCCGTTGGAAGCGGAGGAAATGGTTGTTGCCCAGCTTGAGGAAAAGGAAGTGGATTACAGTGTGGAAACCGGTGGGGGAAAAAGGCGGATTTTCAGTTTCCCTATTTTTTCGGGAGAGATCATTCTGGAAAGCGATTACTTCTCGAAAAATCATCAGTTGATAAGCTTCCAAGAAATCAGTGAAATTCCCCTGGGCAGGGAAATCATCGAAGACATCAAAGAGGAGAGTGAAAAGCGGGATCGCCCTCTTTCCATGATGATCGGTGTGCCGGATCTTTTCATTGGGGGGACGATTTTTCTAATGGGGGTTTTTCTAATGCAAGGGTAAATATTGCTTCGAAGATTCAATTAATTTAGCATACTATGTATGATTATAGATGAAATGGAGGGTTATTAAATGTGGTGTCCAGCAAGAATCGGATTATATTCTTTTTGCCGCGAACTTCATAGTGCTTAAATAAGGGGGGATAACCATGGAAAACAACAAAAAATTATTGAAGGCAGGAATCGGACTGATCGCCGTTTGGGTGGTGCTGGGATATATCGGGGTGTATCTTTTATATTTGGAGGAGCCGGTGTTTGTGGAGCACTATATAGAAGAGCGGATCTATACAAGCCAAGCGGACGGGCCTCGGGAAGTTGACCTGGAATTATACTACATCACCAATGCCGGGGATCAGCGGGTGGTAAATCGGGTGGAATTCCCTGAATATCCGGGAATCGAAGTGCCCGCCAGTGAATACGGCATGTCTGGAGGGTTGGCTATGTTTTCCCCGGAAGCCCAGCCGCCGGGGGATATTAAGGGCCGTTACAGCATGCGAAGGGTATTTCTAAAGTTCAGCCTAGGAGAGGATTACCGGGAGGAAGAACCCCTGGAAATTACCGAGGCGGTGATCCATTTTTCCGACGGTTCCACCCTCGAGACAGAAATCGGATCCCTTCATTTTCAAATCGATCAGGATCGGGGGCAAGTACTGGAATCCCGGGGAGCAAGGGGATCCGGATCCCTGGAGAGAAGAACCATCTCCGTTCATCAGGACATTGAACTTATGGGAGTGGAATCTCCCCTATTGGGGAAGGTCCCGGAGGATCTGGAGATAAGCATAAACGACGTAGACTACCGGGAAATAGAAGGAATTAACATTGAAGCCGGAGAAGAGTTGTTGGTGGAGTCCAACACCCAGGGTTCCGGTCCGTTTCACCAGGATCTTCGGTATTGGAAAATCCGGCCGAAGCTTCGCTTTATTACCGATCAGGGGGAAGAAGGACAGGAAACCCTATTGGTGGCTTGGTATCCCACAAGAAATTGTGAGTTTATGGATATCCTTCGATATCTGCAACAGAAGGGGGCGATCTAATGGCGGCGGGTTATAAAAAAATATTTTGGGGATTGTTTTTCGTTACTTTTAGTTTGAATCTGGGACCGTTACAGGTGCTTCCTCCCTTTGTGGGATGGCTGATTGTACTATCGGGACTGAAAGAGGTGATCGGAGCCCTGGAAAGCTTCCCCCGGGCAAAGGAAAGCTTTCAGCGGGCAAAAACCTTCGGGGGAATCCTTGTGGGGCTTACCTTGCTGGGAACTCTGGGATCCTTGGCTGTGGGCGGTGAATTAACGGATGTACCGCTTTTCACTTTCTATCCCGTCATCGTGATTGTGCTGAACATCCTAACCTTCTTTTACATTCTTCAGGGAACCCATGAAGTTTTCACCTCCCTGGAACTAAAAGCCCTGGAGAAGGAGAACGAAGAAAAAACCCAGATATATCTATTCATCGTTATAGCCTCCACTTTGCTATTAGCCGTCGCGCTCTTTTTCCATCACGACATGGGCATGATCTTCGGCGCCCTGTTGGGCATTGCCGCCGTAATTTTTCTGCTGGTGCATATTCATCGGCTGAAGAAGTTCTGGGAAGGGAACCCTTTAGAAAGTCGGGAGTCCCAAAGTTTACAGCCGTAGGTTTTCTAAAAGACCGTGGAGTTCCAGAGAAAGACGGTTGATCACCTTTACTTCCTCAGTTAAACTCTGTACTTCCCGGTTTTGTTCCAGGACGCCCTCGATCATTCCGTCCACGGTTTCATCACTGGTGCTAAAATAGTTTGTCAGGTTTTCCATTTCATTATTCACCTGGTGACTGAAGGTGGTGATTTCCTCCGTGGCGGAATGAACTTTTTCCACCATATCTGTTACCTGGGTGACGGAGCCGGCAATGCCTTCGAAGCTTTGGTCCACCCCTTCCACCATGGCAATCTCTTGTTGAATGGTGTTTAGGGTTTCATCCATGGAGGCTTCCGTTCCCTCAATTTGGTTTTGAATCAGGTTGATTCGTTCCTCAATGGAGGAGGCCTGGGTTGCGGATTCCTCGGCGAGCTTTCGGACCTCCCCCGCCACCACGGCAAAACCCTTTCCCTGTTCCCCGGCCCTGGCGGCTTCAATGGAGGCATTCAGGGCGATGAGGTTCGTCTGCTCCGTAATTCCTTTGATCGTAGCAACAATGGCGTTGATTTCCTTGGAAACATTTTTCAGGGAGGTGATTTTTTCTCCCGTATCCTGAACCTGATCCACCGTATGATAAACATAGGACTTCATTTCCTTCATGGTGTTTTTTCCGGAGTGGGACGCCCCTGTGGTATCCTTAGCCATCTTCTGAAGATTTTGACTGAGGTCCGCCACCCCCGCCACTTCATCATCAATTCGAAGGATTTTGTTTTTCATTTCCTGCATGGCCTGGGTTCGGCCCTGTATACTATGTTTGCTGTCCGTGGCAGCGGCACTGATTTCCTTAGTGCGACCCTCGGTTTCCATCATCAGTTTCTGAAAGGCCTCAGCACTGTTCATTAATTGATCGGAAGAACTTCGAAGGGTTTTCATCAGATCATGGACCGTATCCAGCAGGGCATTGATATTTTCCGCCATGGTTCCGATCTCGTTATCACTGCTAATTTCAATCCGTTTGGTCATATCTCCCTTTAACTGGGCAATGTCCTCCACCTTTTGAACCAAGGTTTTCATGGTTTTCATTTCCTTTGAAATAACCGTGCCCACCACAATATTAACCGTAAGCAACACTATTCCCAAAATCAGAACCAGTAGGGAGATCAAACCCGCAAGCAGACCCCAGATCAGATCGGTTTTGATGGTTGTATGTAGGATGACCACCTCATTGTCGGCGGTTTCCAAGGGAATATAAAAGCTTAAGGGCTCCCTGTCGAGGAAGAACCGTCCGGAAAAGTCATTGCCCATGGATTCCCGGTTTTCATAGGCTTTTTCCAAGTCCCGGGGGACCTCCTGAACGGGACTGTCGGATTCAAAAACCTGCTCCCCCTCCATGCCGTAGAGGTAGATCCATTCATTGTCCACCTTGGTTAACAGCATCAGTCGATCGGATACGAAGGAGATGTTTTCCTGATAGTGATCCACTTCCGTTTCCAGACGCTTTAGGGCTTCCTGTTCTTCGCTACCTTCCACGGCAAGGTTTTTTAATTCAAAGGACTCAAAACTACCCTGCAGCCCGGCGGCCACGGAATCGAAGCCGATGGCGGCGAATTCCGATACCTTACCGAATAACAAGGAAGTCACCAGCACACCGAAAACCATAAAAACCAATAGCATGACCACCATAATCTTCTTTACCATCTGCCGTCCCAGTTTTTTCTTCTTTTTCATTCTGTCTTCCTCCTATCGTCAATTGTTAAGATGCAACCGATCATAGCAAAGAACTATGAACTGATTGTGAACAAAGATTCCTTACCGGAAAAGCTTCCCGGCAAAACAGTTGTGACGGGGGAGGAAAAGTTATACAATAAATGAAAGGTTCTTTTCAAAGGAAGGGACGGAAAATCAGCATCTAAAGGAATGGAAAAAAAGGTGTTAAAGAGAAGGATGGTTTTTCCAAAAGATAAGGGAGGAAAGAATAAACGAAATAGAAAGAGGAAGATTTACAGTAGGGGGGAAGACCGAATACCGATCCCTTTTCAGAAACGGAGTTCGACAGCCTTTATTATGCAATGAATGTTCCCTACCCCTATGGATGGTTGATAGGCCATGGAACCCCACTGGATAAGCACCTTGACATTATATTACTCTCGGATAATGACTATGAGTTAGGGGCAGTGGTTTCGGTAAGAATTATTGGTGTGTTTATTAGAAATGACGGAGACAACAAACTATTGGCGGTTTTGCCAGCGCGTGAAGAGGCTGATTACTGGGAATTGCCGGGGAATGAAAAAGAAACGCTACGTAAGATATACCCGGGGAAATATAAAGGCCCCTCTAGTAGTTTAAAACTGTTCTAAAAAGGAGAGCTGATGTAATGAATTATAAAAGAATAGGCGGTTATACGTTGATTATTATTCTTGGAATTCTGATCCTTAACTTGCTAGCGGCAAATCAATCGAATATGCAAGCGGCAGCGGATAGATTACATACCCATAGATTAACGAGGTTACACATAATAAGAGCAGTCTACGGGTTAAGTTTAGGGCTTCTGGTTAAGTGGCAAGTGATTATAAAACTGATACAGGGAAATTTTCAAAGAAACTTGATGAACTTGAAACTATTCAGTGGGGTACTATTGTTTCTAATCAGTCTGTTTCCCCCCATTGCATTTTCACAACAGTTCGGATTAAGTACTCCTTTTCCGTTGTCCCAAATCGGAATCCACATAATTTGGGCTCCATTTCAATACGGCACGACCCAGTTGATCATAAGTATTATTTCGGGAGTATTAATTGCAGAAGGCTTGTATAAACCTAAAAAAACCGTTGCATAACAGAATTCATCACTAGGAAAGTAGGAAAGGGAGGGAAAGCGGGATGAAGATTATCATCAGACAACATGTCCAACTAAAAAATTTTAGCGATGGCCATTACAGCATTATAAGGGAGTTCGACTCCGGGGTAAAACCCTCTAAGGGAGAAGAGTATTATGATTCTCTGTTTGAAGCATCCCAGGGTAGAGAAATTAAAGGGGTGGCCCTGGATTATGAAAACAATACCTGTTATGTTCGCTTAGAAAGCGAAATCCTTTCCTCAAAAAGCAAACAGGACCTTCAGGCCTATGTAGAATCGGCAAAAACCTATGGTTGGAAGGTCCTAGCTATGGAGGAAAAGGATATTGGATAAACTGAAACTCTACAAAATATATGAATTAGTCATGGTGCTCCTGGCATTGATTGTTGTGATGATCTTAACCCTTGAGTTTACCATGGAGATTACAGAGGCAACTTCCCGCCTGTTTTCTTCAATACTTGGGGATG